>NZ_PJBS01000214.1 GCF_002836055.1 Psychroflexus sp. MES1-P1E | reverse complement strand
GGCATAATTTTACTTGGATTCAAAAATTGTTCATAAACAGAAACCGTTTCTAAAGGAAAGGAGTGGATAATTAGATGTATATCAGAAAAACAACTAACATCAAGAAATTCAACTTTATTTAATAAATTTTCTTTATGCATAATAGCAAAAATTTCATCTTCAAAGACTTCAACACTTAATAATAACTCGTTTTCAGGGTTTGATGTAACTATGGCTATATCAATTTCATTTGATAAAATCTTTGCAATGGGTTGATGGGTAGCTTCAAGAATTAGATCAACAGTAATTTCAGGATATAATAATCCCATTTTTTGAATAAAATTAGGCAATCCTTGATAAAAAGAAAAGCACTTTGTACTAACTCCAATACTCCCTACCGAACCCGTTGTTATTTTCTGAATCTTATCAAAACACTTTTCAATACTGGCAAAAATATTATTTGCTAATTTATATAACTCATTACCCTCCTCTGTTAACTCCCATTTATTTCGAGCTCTATGAAACACTTTAAAACCAAGTTGTTCCTCTAACTCCTTTAATTGATGACTTAAAGCGGATTGAGTTAAAAATAACCTTTTAGATGAATTAACAATGCTCCCCTCTTCGGTAATGGTTTTTATTAATCTAAAATATTTGATTTCCATAAATGTAAAGTTACATCATAATAAAATATACCCTTACTGAAAATTTTTCAGTTAAAAATAAAAATTTTTCAGTTATAAAAATTTGCCGAGATATCAATTACTAATATTTTTGACGACATTAATTTATAATTAATAATTGTATGACAAAACAACCTTTAGTATATCTCTCATTAATAATTACTATCATTTTATGGGCTTCTGCATTTGTAGGAATAAAAGCAGCATTAGATGGATATACACCGATTCAATTATCTGTTTGGAGATTTATAATTGCTTCCTTAACACTTCTATTAATTTCGTTTTTCAAAAAAATTGATCGCATAATTTTAAAAGATTTACCTAGATTTTTTTTTATAGGATTTACAGGTATTACAATATATAATCTTGCATTAAATTATGGCGAATTAAATGTGACTGTTAGTGCAGCTAGTTTTATAATAAATACTGTTCCAATGTTAACATTGTTACTTTCTATAATATTTTTAAAAGAAAAAATAAATTCTAAAGCTTATCTTGGAACCATTATCAGTCTTTTTGGTGTTGGTTTAATTTGTTTTGCAGAGGGAGGTGCGTTAAATCTAAATAAGAGTATCTTTTTAATCCTACTTGCAGCTTTCTCTCAAAGTGTGTTTTTTTTACTTCAAAAACCATTATTAAAAAAATACTCGCCTCTTAGTTTAATTTGTTACTCTGTGTGGATTGGAACCTTTTGTTTGTTACCTTTTTTATTATTAGAAAACACAGAAAATTTAAAAAAAGCAAGCATATATAATCATTTGTCAGTTTTATATCTTGGTGTTTTTCCAGGCTCAATTGGTTATTTAACTTGGACTTATGTTTTGTCAAAAATGAATGTACAATCAGCAACTGTATTCTTATACATTATTCCAATAATAACAATAATTATTGGAGCTATTTGGATAAAAGAAATACCAATTACGTCTACCATAATTGGAGGAATCATAACAATTTGTGGTGTGCTAATTTTTAATTTAAAAAAATGAACTAATAAATATAAGTTAGATTTTATTAATCCATATAAAAAGCCTGCAGAGAACACCGTGTATAACTCATTGCTAGTAATTGCCTAACCAAAGTTAAAGCATATTTTCAAAGATCACCAAATTTTTAAATTTGAATTAAAAATGAAAGATAAAAACAAAATGTAAACATTTGGCTTTTGCTAATCCGAAAAAATTACCTTTAAATACGCAACGAAGCCATACACAACCCGTTGTACACAATTTGAGAAATGACGAAATACATTCAAATTTTATTAATCCTATTTACATTATCTGCTTGCGGACAAAATGCAACTGAAATGAAAACACCAGAAAATGCGAATGAAAAGTTTTCGGAATTCATTGCAAAGAAAAAGTTTGTTGAACAACCATATCCGAATTTCTATCCTGGAATTGCAGACGAAAAAATGCGACCAATTTTCACGAAAAAAATAAACAAAATTGCGACTGATTTTAAGAATGTTGCAGAATCTGAAAAACCTACTGATAAAAAATATCAAGAAAAAATCGGAATTGGACTTTCAAGGTTTGCGGATATTTATCTGGAATTAGATACCGAAGATAGAGAGAGAGTTTGTATGTATTTTGAGGAATTAATGGATATTGTCGGACTGGAAAGCTCGAATGGTCAACTCAATAAATTTATGTATGGTTTTGACCCAATGGAAAAGCCAAAGGAAAAAAAGTGGACTGATTCGCACGGAAACGTCTTTATCGAAAAAGGAATTGAAGTTTCAATAATACCCGCGAAATACAATAAAACAGGAAAAAAATATAAGGTTTTCCTTTACAACGAAACCACGGAAAATATTGGAATTATAAAAGACTTAATTATTAAACCGAGGGAATTTAAAGTATTCAACGTTTCAGATAAAGATACTCTTAAATTAGATAATGGAGTTAAGTTTATGTTCGGAGAAACATATGGACTTGAAGTTGAGGACAAAAAATCGCAAGTTAGTGGACTTGGAGGCAAATATTTGACTGATTATGGAGTGCCGAATGAAATTGATTTTGCTTTTGTCATAGTTCCAGTCGGAAAAGGAGATTAAGAATAAAAACTGTTGTCAATGAGAGAAAACGAATTACTTCTAAAGAAAATTATTCCACCAAAAACTAGAGAGGAAAGAGATTGTTTTTCAAATGAAGAAATAATTGCGGAATTAAATCAAGAGCAAATAAAATATATAGAAAAACGACTAATTGAATTATTAGAAACTGATAATGACTATTTAATTGCAGAAACATTAGTTCACATAAAGTCTGAAAAATCTATACCTGCGATTTTTAAACAATTAAAAAAATCATCTTCATCATTTGAAAAAATAAAATGGGCTAGCTTTATTAACGAGATAAATAATGGTGATAAAGAAATGGAATTAATAGCATATAATGAATGCAAAAAAATGGAATTCATTTATGAAATAGAGGGAATAGTTTTTTGTGATTTAATAAAATTCAAAAGCCCTAGAATTGAAAAACAAATTGAAAAATATATTGAACATAAATATTTTCTAGTCAATCATTACGCAAAATTAGTATTAAATTATAACGGTTATTCTGACAATTACAACCAAAAATCTAATTCAAAAGAATGGTGGGAATTTTGGAAATGAAAGTAAAAAAACTGTGTACA
>NZ_PJBS01000213.1 GCF_002836055.1 Psychroflexus sp. MES1-P1E | reverse complement strand
GTTACTAGTGCCGATTCCAAAAGCCGGTTTTTGTTTACAGCAAAAAGACATTTTAAAGAGAACTTTATCTCTGTTAAGCAAGAGTTTATAAAGGTTTTTAGAAAACATGGCATCCCTAAACAAATACATACCAACAACGGAAGCCCCTTTGGATCTGTAGCCGCTATTCAAAGATATACCAGGCTATCCTATTGGGGAATAGACCCTGTTTATACAGACCCAGCAAGACCAGATCAAAACGGACGACACGAGCGTATACACCGTGATTTAAAGGCCACTTGTGCGAAACCCTCAGCAGTCGATTTAAAAGCCCAACAACGCAATTTAAATCGGTTTGTGAAAGAATATAATCCTATTAGACCTCATGAAGCCCTCGACATGAAAACACCTGCATATTGCCATGATTTTTCTAATAGACCATATCCTGAAAAAATACCAAATTATGACTATCCTTCAAACATGAAAGTGATGAAAGTTTGCCAAAATGGATTCATGAGATGGAAGTCATAGTATTGGGTGTATTTAACCGCTGCTTTAAAAGGTAAATACGTTGGTATTGAAGATCAAGGAAACGGAATTTGGAGAGTATTTTATAGAGACGTATTTTTAGGTTTCTATTACAGAAATGAATTAAGAAATAAAGAACAATCTACAAGGTTAGAAACTAATTTAGTGTAGAGGCTAATCTTTAACTTTTGTAAACTATGTATCTTAACGAACATAATTCAAAAACACGTGTTTCAATTTGTTAAACCACTAAAATTATAAAATTGTATACTATAAATTAGGTATATCCTCTTTTAAAATTGAAAAATTATCTTCCCTTTCTTTTAATTCTCTAATGAGTTGAATGGACTCAGGTATTGCATCACTAGTTAAGACAATAAAACTTCCTTTTGTTGCTTCTCTAATAGATTTGTTAATAGCTTCCTGCTCATCAGGAACAACACTTATTTTCTTAGTCGTATCTACAGTATGAATACCAATCGTTAATAAATCCAAAATTTCCTTAGGTGTTCTTCCTCTTAATTCTGAGTCTTGTCTTATTATTATTTCATCAAATACGTTGGCACTTACTCTTCCTAATTCAATTATATCTTCGTCTCTTCTATCTCCAGTACCCGAGATAATTCCTACTTTGGGAAATCCTTCTGTTTTTTCCAAAAATTTACCTATAGCTTCCATTCCAGATGGGTTATGTGCATAATCTAATAACATCTCAAATTCTTTGAACTGAAACAAATTCATTCTTCCTGGCGTTTGAGCAGGCGATGGTGTAAATGTCTGTAAAGCCAAACGGATGTCTTCAAGCTGTACTTTTCTAAGAAATGCGGATAATACAGCAGGTAATACATTTTGAATCATGAATATGGCCCTACCAGAAAAGGTAAGTGGAATATTCAACACTTTTTCAACACGAATTTTCCATCCACCTTTGTTAATGGTAACATATCCATTTTCATAAATTGCCGCAATGCCTCCTTTTTTACAATGTTCAATCACTTTTTTATTGTTTTCATTCATGCTAAACAATGCAATTTTAGAGGTGATATTTTCAATCATACCTAAAATAAGATCATCATCTGCGTTTAAAATCGAATATCCTTTTGGGCGTACATTTTCTACAACTACTGATTTCACCCTTGCCATTTGCTCTATGGTTTGAATTCCTTGCAATCCCAAATGATCAGAAGTAATGTTGGTTACAATACCAATATCACAATGACTGAATCCGAGTCCTTCTCTTAAAATACCTCCTCTTGCAGTTTCTAAAACAGCAAAATTTACTGTAGGGTCACTGAGTACAAATTGGGCACTTTTCGGGCCTGTACAATCCCCCTCCTGAAGCATTCTGTTTTGCACATATACTCCATCAGATGTTGTATATCCTACTTGAAAACCAGCACTTTTCATGATGTGAGCTATTAAACGAGTAGTGGTAGTTTTTCCATTTGTTCCTGTAACTGCTATAATGGGTATTCCAGCCTTTTTTCCTGCAGGATATAGCATATCTATGACAGGTTCGGCTACATTTCTTGCTAATCCAGAGGTCGGATCGAGGTGCATTCTAAAACCTGGTGCTGCGTTCACCTCTAATACAGAACCACCTGTTTCAATTACAGAATGTTCCAAATCACTAGCCATCACATCAATACCACAAATATCTAATCCAATTATTCTTGAAATACGCTCCGCCATAAATATGTTATAAGGATGAACAGTATCTGTAACATCAGTAGCTGTGCCACCTGTACTTAAATTAGCAGTAGTTTTTAAGAAGAGTTTTTTCTTGTTTGGTAATACGGATTTTAAAGTAAGATTTTTGGTACTTAAAATATGCTGAGTCATTTTGTCCACCGTAATTTCAGTTAACATATTTTCATGCCCAAAACCCCTTCTAGGGTCCGCATTTACTTTTTTAATCAATTCTCTAATGGTAGATTTTCCATCACCTACAATATGAGCAGGAGTACGTTTTGCTGCTGCTGCTAAACGATGATTTATGACCAAAAGCCTAAAATCATGTCCTTCTATAAATTTTTCAACTATTACTCTTTCAGAATGCTTTTTAGCCAATTTAAAAGCTAATAGTGCTTCCTCTATATTTTTAATATTAATAGTTGCTCCCTTTCCATGATTTCCATCAATGGGTTTAATTACACAAGGATAACCAATACTATCTAATTCATTAATTAGTTCTTCTTCTGTAATAGAAATACTCCCTTTGGGAACAGGTACTCCTGCTTTGTTCAGAAGATATTTCGTGTCTTCTTTATTGCCCGCAATATCAACACCAATGCCACTGGTCTGGCTAGTTATGGTAGCCATGATTCGCTTTTGATTTACACCATAGCCTAATTGAACTAATGAATCTCCATTTAGACGCATAAAAGGAATTCCTCTTTTGGAGGCTTCATCTACTATGGATTTCGTGCTTGGTCCTAATTTATCTTCCTCTCTAATTACTTTTAAGGCTTGAATATCTAAACCCAACTGATATGGACTTCCAGTAATTAATGCTTCTACTATTCTTATTGCTGCTTTTCCTGCATAAATCCCTGCATTTTCTTGTGTATAAGTGAATACTACATTATAAATACCTTCTTCACCAGTTCCTCTTGTTCTTCCAAATCCACAATCCATTCCTGCAAGAATTTGAATTTCTAAGGCAATATGCTCTGCAATATGTCCCATCCAAGTTCCTTCTTTGACTCTTTGAAAAAAACCTCCCTCACATCCTTCTGAACAGTGATGTTCGTACAAAGAAGGAATCATTTTTTCTAACCGTTCCGAAAAACCATCCACTTTATCAGAAGGTAATTCTTCCATCTCCTCTAAATCAAGTTTCATAACGA
>NZ_PJBS01000212.1 GCF_002836055.1 Psychroflexus sp. MES1-P1E | reverse complement strand
GGCGAAATGAAAGCTGAAACAATTCAATCAATAACATCGAACCACCACTATTTAGACGCCTATATGGCGACATTTGTAATTTAAATTGGTATTACATCTAGATTATAATGAGTAACTTCTCTTTCTATTTCTCTACCACCTTCTATTCGAACTTGTGCAATTTTTGCACTAGTTGAACCTTCATCAAGTTCTCTATCTTTATAACTATTTCTAATATGTCTATTAATTACAGTTCTATCTCTACCAAAAATATCAGCAATTTGAAGTTCAGTAGCCCAAAGAGTTTCTTGATTTTCGTCAAGAATAACTTGGTATTCAGTAACTCCTTGAGAAGGTTTAAATACAACTAGTACTTTATCTTCAGGTTTAATATTGCTTTTTCCTTCCTTAGACATTCTTGTTTTTTTAAATTAACCACAACGTTGCCTCTACGGTTAGTGGCTTTATAAAATTACTATATTTTCGGTCAAGCACAAATTAAATTTAGGGTACTTAACTTTGGGTTTGGCACTTTGTAGCCATTAACTATACAGATTGTTGGTAGCCGTTTTTGTTAATTATTTTCTATTTCATTCATTTTGGTTATCAATTTATCTATTTGATAATTAAAATCCCTTAACATCAATTCAATTCTTTTTGCAACAGGTCCATATCCTTTCAGACCAGTTGTTGTTCCTTCTTTTATACCAGACATTTCAGAGATAAGATGATATTGTAAATTTTCTTTTCTCAAACATAATTTTTTCAATTCATCTTTTAGTAAATTGATTTTTACTTGAGAAATTGTGTCAAGGGAAATCTCTTTAATTTCTTCTTTATTAAGTTTTGTTTGATATAAATCAATTATGTTGTTTATCTATATATTATCATTTGTTGGACAAGCATTTTTTATAATTGAAAGACCAAAAATAATTTATTTATTATAGTTACTGTTTTTTGTTAAGTCAAGAATTAACTTCGCTCTTTCTCTACTGATAGTTTCTTTTGAAATTTGTCTATTTAACACAGAATCAGGTTGTTGTATGACAATGAATAAAATTACTGAACCAATAATTAGAAGTGATCCTTTTACTATGTCAATATTTTTTTTTACTATAATTGACTTGGTTTCTGCCTTTATCTTTTCTGTTTCAAATTCATTTTTCTCCATTAGTTAAAGACTTTTATTATAGATTGATAATTATTCAATAAAAGTATAATTAAGGAAATTACACCAGTCGCTACAATTGAAGCAATAACACCACTTATAAATCCTCATCTGTTCTTACTGTTTTTAATCCTTCAAAAAGAGCTTTCATTCTTTTGGATTCATATACTTTTTTACAAATCAATCTACCAATTACATATCTAAATTCTGTATTATGTAATCCATTAGGAACATATCCTTTTAAAGTCTTAAATGAGATTTCAAAATCTGGATTTTCAATGGTGTATGCTTTAAACTTTTCTATATGCCAATCTAGATCATAACCACCACTACCTGCCATATAAGTTGCAAATCCCTCGTTAAGCCAAAAATGATAGCCGTCTGGGTAAACCTCATTGGTATACAAATGTACAAGCTCATGAGGATAGGATTCAGAATTATTCCCTGCATGAACTAAACCATTACTTATGCCGGCAACACCACCTGTTTGTTCTGGTATGTATATTTATAGCCTATAATCATAGCCCCAAAGTTTAACAATTTCTCTGGAATAATTACTGACAAAATAATCAAATGAAATAGCAGGAATATTAAACAATTTTGCCATTTTCACATTAAAAGCATTCATTTCTCCTGCTTGTTGCTCGTCAAATTTGTGATTGGGGTGAACATAGTAGTTTATCTGACCTACATGTTTTTTTTCCATAAGCCTTTATGGTATTGGGAACTACTAACTAATAAATAGTCGCCATTTATTTTTTTTGCAAACACCGATATTATGGCTTTTAAAACAATTTCTCCGTTCGCTCCACTTCTTGTTAAGGATGTTTTCAGAGCATAATGATTATTTTCAGTTGGATAAATTCCTATGATGGTACATTGAACTTTAGGAGTTCTACTTTTTAAGTTTTTGATATTAACAGGCCAAAGGAAATAGTCGGGGATAGGATATTCACTTCTGTCCCAGTAAATAGTTTTCGGATTCTTGTATTCTCCGGAGTTAAGATAACTATTCCAAATTTTTATAATTTCTTTTTCGTTTTGATCTTCAGCATTTAAAACATTTTTATCTATTATAATGTTTAAAGAATTTGTACCATTTTTTATATTCTGTGCACGACTAAAGATCGTCATTGTAAATAATAAGACAAATAGTATTATTCGATTCATTTTTTTAGAATGCTTGGATTCAAGGTTATAACACAACAAAACGTTGTTATGTATGGAAGGTTGCGATTTATCAACGAGGAATTTCCGACGGAAATTCAGAAGTTGGCAAATCGCAACTGACTTTTGATTTAGCCAAAACCAGCAATTTTTAATACAGGGTGTTAGCAAATGTAATTTTCTTTTATTTTGTGAATTTTATCGCATTCGCTTTTTTCCCACGCTTATAAATAATCGCTGAAATTTGTTTTCTCCTAAATTTTTTATCCATTTTTTTAGCAAATTTCATTAAATCTTGTTCAATACTATTGTTAATTAAACCTCCTGTTAATGCAGATTTCCATTTTAACCCACCACCAATTGATTTCACAAATTCATATTCAGTTATTGGCTCGCCCATAACAAAAAACGGAATCCCTTCTATTTTTTGAACAATAGCAATTCTGTCATTTTCATCTGTTTTTTCATCTGTAAACTTAATAGCTGTCATTTGTTTTCCATTAGTATAAATAATTGCGTCAAAGCCAATGTTTTCATATTTGTATTCTTTCGCTAATTTTTTAATATACTTTGTAACTTTTGTTGCTATACTTTCGTTAATTAAACCACCTGTAATTGCAGAACCCCATTGAATTCCTTTCCCACCACTTTTCAAAGTTTCATATTCTCTCAATGGTTCAGCCAATAAATAAACTTCAATTCCATTTACTTCTTGCACTTTAGATTTTTGTTGTGCAAAACAGTTCATTCCGATAAATAATACTAATCCTAATAATACTTTTTTCATTTTCATTCCTTTTTTTAATTTATAATTGTTTTAATATTTAATCTTTATTTTTTTAAAGTTTCAGTTTTATATTTGATAACAGTAAAGTATAAGCGTAGTGTGGTGTAAAAAAGCAATATGTTTCAGTTTATAAAAACCATTCTAAATATTGCTTTACTTAGAGATAATCACTAAAACCACATTACGCTTATACCTTATTAAGGACTGGTTTTATTCGTTCAGCACAATTACTGATTCAATCACCTTATTTTCTTCGTCAACTTCAACCTTA
>NZ_PJBS01000211.1 GCF_002836055.1 Psychroflexus sp. MES1-P1E | reverse complement strand
CGTATGTGTTTCCATAATACTCAATGTACTTCCTTGTAAAATTTCATTTTTCAGGACAACTTGACCTAACTCATTAATCAATTCTAACTTTAAATTTTTATCCAAAAGATTGGATTGAATTGCAATAAAGTTTTGGGCTGGATTAGGATACACTGTAAAGTCAAAATTAGCATCTTCAGAACCTTCAACACTCAAAGTAGAATCATAATTAGTAGTAGTTTCTGTTATAGAAGTTACATTTTCTGCTACAACATTTCCATAAAAAGTTGGTCCAACTGCGTAAGGGTATGTAGAATTATGGTTTGTATCCACAGTAGCATAATAAGCATAAGTGCCACTTGGATATTCTGGAGTCTCTGCAAAACGGCCATTATGTTCATCTAAATAATAGGATTCAACATGAGAAATAAACTGATAATCTTCTCTAAAATAACCATCAAAATAAGTTGCATCCATATCTGGACCATTTGTTCTTGAAGTGGCTCCAGTTACTTCATAACTAGACTGAATTCTTACAATACCACCTGTACCATCTATATTGGCGTAAGCATAGGCACCATAAATAGGAAAACCATCATAAGCAAATCCAATTAAAGGGGAATGCGCATTTATATCGATAACATACAAACCATCTGCTGGATAGGTATCACAAATATCGGACAAGACCATTAAATCTAAATTGAATGCACTTGGATTTTGATGATGATGATAGTTACCCATTGCTGGATGTGCCTTATTACAATCAAAACCTGCCATTTCTGCTGGAATTGCATCGCGATTCCAATCCAATACTGTCCCTGGAGGTCCACAAGGAGGATTTCCAGGTCCTCCACAAAGTGAATTTGTACTTGGATTCCAAGCTACACCATCTCTATAATCAAATAAAGATACCCCATTAACAAACACACCAATATTACCAGCAGTGGTTTCCGTTGCTGTTCCTTCGTTTTCAGCAGGAACTAGCGGGAACTTGTAAATAGCATTTTGGTTTTCCGCTAAAGAAGGATTACCATCTTGAAAAGGACCTGTAATGTACGCAGGAATACCAGTTGCTGTTACATATAACCAATCATTAGAATAGTCTACAGATTGCACATTGGCTAATACAGAATCATCTATAGGAGTAGAATTTCCTGCCACATAATGACGGCCAATTATGCCTGTAGTGTTTTGAATCCATTCTGTAATAATAGGATTTGTTTGGGCTGAAGAAATGCTTACAAAAGCAATTATAGCCATAAAAGTTAGCAATTGTTTTTTCATTGTATTTGGTTTTAAATTATTGATTTTTAGGATAAGAGAATCGTTTATTAAATAAGAACTCTTTATCTGTTAAGGTTCTTAAAAAAACTAATAAATCCACTTTTTCCCTATGAGTTAATACTAGTGGGTTTTCTAATTCTTTTGCCAAAGTTTTGCTGTGCTGAATTCCCGAAGTATAGTGTGTGATAACCTCTTGTATAGTTTCAAAGCGACCATCGTGCATATAGGGTTGTGTAAATTGGATATTGCGCAATGTTGGAACTTTAAACTTTAAAGAATCATTTGTATTTTTTGTAATCATCATTCTTCCATAATCGTTTAATGTTGCATCTACCGCTAAACCATTACTTTTAAAATCATTACTATTAAAAAGAGGCTCTTTATGGCAAGAAGCACAATTATTTCTAAAAATGTTTAATCCATTTTTTTCCTGCTCTGTAAATTCACCTCCAACTTCTTTTCTTATATACTTGTCGTATTTAGAGTTATAAGAATTTAGCATGACTAAAAATTGGGTTAATGCTAATAAGGTTTTTTGACCAGTGATTAAACTGTCATTATGAACCTTATAAAAAAGAGAATTATACTTTTTTGAAGCATTTAATTTCTCAACTACGTGTTCTAAAGACTCATCCATTTCATTAGCACTAGAAATTGGGGCTAAGGCTTGTACTTCTAAATGGTTTACACCACCATCCCACATAAATGAAGAATTCCAAGCCAAATTCATTATTGATAAAGAATTTCTTGTTCCTATGCGCCCTTCAATACCATGACTTAAATCGTGGTCTACGTGAGTAAATCCAGTAGCTTGTAAATGGCAAGAAGCACAAGAAATAGTATTGTCTTTAGACAATATGGGGTCATAGAATAATTGTCTTCCCAATTGAAACTCGTCTTCTGTCATAGACAATTTTGAAAAATTATAATCTGGCTTAGGCCAATATTCAGGATAATCAAATAGCAACTCTTTATTTTTTATAATAACAAAGCCACAGCATAAAAAAAGGCTTGCTAAAAAAATGATATTTTTAATAATTTTAGTCATCTACAGAAAATAAAGTGGGTAGTATTTCTGCTAAATCAAAGGCTTCTTTTCCAGGGATTAAAACTTGATTTGTGCTGTTTAAATTTATTGATTTAAAGATTTTAGAAAAATCTAAAACAATTGTAAGTGTATTATTTTTTATAGATTTAGCCTGTATAGTTATCGGTCTTGTCGTTGTAAATGGTTTTTGAAAACCTCCAATATGGAATTGAAATTTATTTTTTCTAGTTTCACAACTTGGACTTTTACCTTCAATTTTAAAATTGATATAACCACTTTGCCATGACCAGTACATCCCTTTTGAAGGGTCTAAATCTCCTGACAAAGCCCCAGATGTATTCATCTTTTCTTCTACACCAATATTAAATAAGACCTCATTACAAGTGCTGATATCTACATTCGAGAGAACAATATTGAGCGTGTTTTTATCAAAAACATCAATAAGATGATTGCTATTATTAATTGATTGACCCTTACCTCGTTTAGATTCTATTTTAAAATCCGTTAGGTAGAATTTTATTTTAGAAATCTGAATAGAATCTTTAGTTTCTGTTATATACCAAGTGTCCTTTAAAATATGATCTTCTCCAAATTTTGGAACAAGAACTATATTTAATTCTTCCTTACTTTCTTGAGAATAACTCTTTGTAAATATGACTTGAGTTAATATCAAAGGAAGAATTGTAACAAGATATTTTAATTTAAAACTTAATAAGAACATTTTATATTTAGATGTAATTAGACAATTTAACTTGTGCTAATATTGATTAGATTACTTCATGAGATTATTAAAATCAGTAAGGATTCAAATCAAAATTCGTTGAAATTTTAATATAAAAAAGAATCTTTCTGTGAATGAAGGGGAGTTTTCAGCGAATGAACCTACATATTAAATTTTCATAAAATAAATTTTAATAAATGAGGATAATCTCGGATGATTTTAGGGAAACAACTGTTCTTTAACAGTGTCAAAATAACGAGCACTTACAGGAATTTTAACTTTATTAATAGTTACATCCTTACCGACTAAAGAGGAGACTTCTTTTTTATTGATAATATAAGACCTATGTACTCTCATAAATAAGGACTGTGGTAAACTATCTTCTAAAGATTTTAAAGTTTGATAA
>NZ_PJBS01000210.1 GCF_002836055.1 Psychroflexus sp. MES1-P1E | reverse complement strand
ATAACCTGAACATTGTCCAAGCTATTTTTTGTCTCTACTAAATTAACTAAAGAATACGATTACAATCTATTATAAGTATCTACAACTGAGATATCGTTTTGCGTAGATGTTAAAACGAGCGTCTGCTCATTCTCAATTCTAATTTCGTAAACAAGGTTGTTAGTTATGGTAAGCGTATTTATAGTAATAGTATACGTTTCTGTACTATTAGTTGTCATTTCGCAATCATCAGCAATTAGATTATAGGTTGCTATTATAGCTTCATCACTACTGTCGATGAATTCAATAGTACTCATTTTATCACAATCCGTTAATGTAATGGCTGTGCCATTTTCGGTCGAATTAATAAGTTCCCATTGACCATCAACAAAGGTTTCATTAATATTATCGATAAAAAAATCATCATCACTACATGATTGATTAAAAATAGCTATTACTAGGATAACTACGATTTGAATTGTTTTGCTCATTGTTTTAATTTTTTCGCCTTTATTTAGGCGTTAATTATATTTTGAGCAAAGGTACTAGGGCACTTAGGCTTGAGAGTCCCAAATAGTTATAACTGAACAATTATGGACACATTTTTCAACATTTTAAGAAATTTGATGGCTTTTTTTGAACTCAGAAGGTGTTAAACCCGTTTCTTTTTTAAAACCAGAATAAAATGCAGATTTAGAGTTATAGCCTGCTTCCAAACCAATGGCAAGCATACTGTATTTATTGAAATCGGTATTTAAAACCATCTGCTTTACGTCTTCAACACGATAATAATTAATATAGTCCGAAAAACTCTTTTTAGAATTATTATTTATCATCTGAGACAAATAACCAACACTTATGCCTAGTCTATTTGCCATATCGTTTCTACTTAATTTTGGATCTCTATATATATATTCATTTTCTAAAATGCTTACTAAGTCTTGCAGGTATTCATTGTCTTTGTCTTGAGTTAATTCCGTTTTTTTGTCCTTTATAGAAACTTCTATAGTTTCTGTTTTTACTTCTTTATCAATAAGTTTTCTTATTTCATATCGATTTCTAGCCAATCTAAATTTAAAAATTCCAATATAGCCCACCCAATAGAACAGCAAGTTTAAAATAAGCCAAAGAATAAAGTTGAAATCGTTGGGATATGCCTTTTCAACAACCTCTAGAGAAATCCATGTGATTATTATTGCCACATGAAAATAGAAAAACAGTTTAATCCATTTTAAACTATGGTTTACTAACGGATGTTCTGTATTCGTTTTTTTGAATAATAGCACATATGTAACCACCAGAATAATAATATTTAAGACAATAGAAAAGAAGTATTCTACTGTATAAAAAGGGGGAACCCAAGAAAGATCCTCAAGGCTATATAACTTAAAATGGGCGTGTCCTCCCACATGCAAATTAACAAGAACGGAGATGGAGAACGGTAAAAATAATAGTTTATACTTATTTTGTAATTTAAATTTAGGGTACAAAAACTTCACATAATAGAACAGAAGTGTAATGGGGAAGAGTAAAACGAGTTCAATGTCTTCAAAAATAGCAAATTTAGGAAACTCACTATACCAATGGTATTTAACTGCTAAGTATTGCACATTTGTTAATATTCCAATTAACATGCTAATTCCCAAATAAGTATTGGTAGAACTTTTGAAATATTTAGAAAAAAATATTGCCAAGGAAAATAGAACACCTTGCACTATGCCAATTACTATTATAAAATCAAGTATTTCGAGATTCATTTATTATTAAGATTCGAGAAGGTTCTAACGCATTAAAGCTAACGTTGATGTATATGAGCTGTGGCGTGTCTCGGCACAGACCTTTCCTGATAAAAACTGGCTTTGTAAAATCCTCAAGATTTTACAAGTGAGGACTGACCAAGCCATAGCTTATATACTGTGTTGTGCTTAGTTTTTTAATTCCAAATCTAATTGTTTTCCTTGGTCTTTTAATTTATTGTCCATCATTGTACCAATTGCTATTCCAACACCAAATCCGATTGGTATTCCAATTCCGATGAAAGCCATATTGCCTGTAATTGAGCCAATAACAACTCCTATTGGTACTCCAATTGCACCAATTCCCAAAGCTAACCAAATGTTTCTGTAATGGTTTTTGGTTGCTAATTTATGTTGTTTTTCGATTATTTTTAAAATTTTTGATTGAGCGCTTTTCAGTCGTTTAGAAAATTGATTATCCAAGACTGGAATAGAATTGATAGAATTAATGTTTTCATTTATTATAAGTACAACAGCATCATTTAACTCCTTATTACTCAATTCAGTAATTAGCTTTTGGAATTGAACATATTTTTTACTTAATCTACTATTTTGGTCAATTTTTGGTCTGTCGTTTAAATTTTGAATTTCCATTTCGTTACAATTTTAAAATATTATACTCTATCTACCATAGACATTGTATTAAGTACGCAATGAGCAATAATTAAAGGCCATAAATTTTTGCCAAATTTCACATAGGCTATTCCCATTATTAAGCCAATAAGACCAACTCTAATTGACCTGTCAGATAAATCATAAGAGTGCCTAAATCCAAAAATTAAGGCTTGTAGTATGACTGCAAGAATTGTGGCTATTGTGGTTTTTGAAAATAATTTCTCAAACCAATTTATTAAGAAACCTCTGTCTAATAACTCTTCTAACATCGATTCCAGTAAAACCGCTGGCATTATTGTAAAAAAGAGCAGCCAATTTCCTTTTAGGTTTCCAAATTTAGATGCTGAATTCTCAGAATAATTCTTTTGTTCTAATGAAAAGGGTAGATAATCTTTAATCATCTCAAAAGCCATTATTGAAAGAACAATAGCTATTAAAATACCAATGGTTACAAATAAAGATTTTTTATAGCTTTCAGGTTTTCGCAGTCCTAAATCTTTCCAAGTAACATTGCGAACTTTCATCCTCCAAGTTGCTACGGCAAAAGTAGTAAGCGACCAAAAAAGTCCATTTACTATAAAACCTACACTCGGAAAATAAATTTCCCTAATTAGAAACATTACTGAAATGTAAATAATGAGGTCGAATAAAAAACCTTTGTGATTAATGGGCTTTGTTATATCATAGGAAATTTGTTTCTCTTCGGTTGTCATTACTTTAATCCATATTCGGTTGGTATCTATATGACGACACACTCGGAAAAAGGTTACAAAATTTTATCATTTGTGTCATTGTAAATATTACTTAACTTAATGAAAGCAATGGTTTTCGGTGGTTTGTAATATTAAGCACAACGGTTCGGCTATGGTTAGTACTGGAATTAAAAGTAATGAACTTTCGATTAAGCACTTAGCCAAAACTGTTTATTTTGTTTTATATTTTTTTGTTATAAAGCCAAATCAAAAGATTTGGCGGACTTAGTTAAAAGCTCTAAACTTTGGGTTAAGCATCAAACCCGTATTAACTATAGCCATTGTTGTATGGCGTTGTGTGTCCTGG
>NZ_PJBS01000312.1 GCF_002836055.1 Psychroflexus sp. MES1-P1E | reverse complement strand
GGATTATGGTGTAGGTTTCAAAAGAAAAAAACATAAAACCTCAATGTCTTATGACAGTTTGTATCTTATTTCAAAAAGACTAATCAATTTTATAGGGCTTAATTTAAATTTAAAAAAGTAAGAATTTTAATTAAAAACCTATTTTAAAATCTCCAAAAGCCGATTCCACGCCTTTTCTCTAGCCTGGATATTTTCTAAAGATGCGTCTGGTTATACGCCACTTCTCATAAAACCATGTCCGCCACCCAGATAGATTTCATAGTCATAAAAATTTCCAAGTTGATTCATGCCTTCTTCTGTTTTTGGTATTGTTGCATTTACTCTAGCATCGTTACCCCCATAAAATGCGTACACAGGAACTTGAATTTTAGCCAAGTCTACTTTATCTTTTGGAGCAGTGCCATAAAAGACAATAACCTCTTCTAAATCTGGATTGTGAGTAGCATAACTATAACGTTGTGAGCCACCCCAACAAAACCCAACAACAGAAACTTCTCCATTTCCTGCAGGGATAGATTTAGCATAGTCGAAGGCAGCATCCAAATCTGAAGTCACCTGCTTTGGGTTCAATTCATATAAGGCGTTACGAGCAAGATCAGAATTTTAAAAATCGCTGGTTTTGGACATATTTTCTGAAGCCTTGGATAATAAATCTAGAGCTATGGCTATAAATTCCTTGGCAGCCATCTCATCTGAAAACGTCTTGCCCAGTCGTTTAGCCCTCTATTTTCGTGAATGACTAGGATTACCTTTGCTTTTTGGGATACTTCTGGATATGTATAAGGTGCGCACATCATTCTCTAATCCTATCCATTCGTGATACCTAGGTGACTTTTCTAAAACTTCTAGATCTGATTGCGCTGATATTGTATGAGCAATAAACAGCAAACCAATTGTCAAAACTTTTGAAAGCATCATTTCTATGATTTAAGTTCAACAATTCAATAAATTTAAATCACTACAACCGAAGAGCCCATAAAGCTCCTAAGGCAATAATAATAGCGAGTCCGTAACTCAACAAGGTCCCAATAAGCACATATTCTGTTAGCTTTCTGTCCTTAGATCTAGATAGATCGCTAAAGCGAAATATAGATTTAGCTGCAATCAAAAACCCTATACCAGCCCAATACTCCATAACTACAAATCCAAAAATGAATAAACGTTCTAAGATCCCTATGTATAAGCCTGCCTTCTCCAGAGCTTCACCATCAAAGGTTTTGAGATCCCATTTAGATAAAGCTACTTTCAAAATAACAGCAGATACGGAAGTAAGCATTATAAAAGCTAAAATCCATATCATCCATTGTTCTGAAGGATTTAAAAAGCAAATCCAATTGATATCAAAATAAATCCCTAGTGCCCCTACAAGAATAAGAAGATGCAACAATTGATCTCCAAAAAAAAGAGAGGAAGCCGGTAAGCGATGCTTTAGTTTAATTTTAATGACATCTATGATTAAATGACTTAATCCTATAACTACGAGGACTGGAATTAATTTGATCTTGAAGGCTGTAAAAACAAACATCAAAAGGAAATGAATACCTATATGCAGCCATAAGTAGATAGACTTTAATCCTTTTTCTTCTTTATCTTTTACCCACTTGGTAGTTTGCAAGACAAAATCTCCCAAAAAGTGTGCTAGTAAAAGTTGAAGCAAAATCGTTGTCATTGTTTTAACATAATTGATTTGTAATACTTCAATAAACTTTGGATCTCCTTATATCCAGCCTTCTGAAGCGTAAAACTTAATGTACTTGGCGACTTTTTGAGCAGTTCTGCAATTTGCTTTTGAGTATAGCCTGGATGTTCTAAGATAACTTTAAGAGTAACCGAATCTACACTTGACCAAGCATTGAAGGTTAACAAACCTAAATCCAGCATTAAATTCAAAATTATATCTTGTTGTTCATCTCCAGTATTTATAGCTAAATGATCTGATTTTAAATTTTCAAAACACTCACCCGACCTGTAAAATGCCTCGCCTTGCTCCTCTGTTATTTTGCCAATAGGCCCTTTTGAATTTCCTATGCCTATAGCCAATCTTACATCTAGAGCACTAAATTGTTTAATGCAAGCTTTAATGTATAAGCAAGCTTCTAAACTGGATTCTATGTTGGTCTTTAATTGAAAGCTATCTCCTCTATAAACTTCCCAGTCTTCAGAAGAATTTCCATACCGATTCAAAGCCTTCTTTAAAGACTCAAGCCACTCTAAAGCTTTACCTTCTCTAGAATTAATGATGTCTCCAGTGATTACAGCTATCATAAAAATTAGTTTGAACCCTATAAAAATACAAAAATATTCGATATATACATCGGATTACTAGTTATTCGTTATATGTATCGAATTATTAATTATTCGATACATATAACGAATTTAATTAAATTCCAGGATTTATTCTTAAGTTTAAGTTATAGCTTGGCCCATTAGATGAAGAAGAAAGCCTTGATTTAATACCGAACATAAGCCAATAGATTTATCTACCCCAGTTTTACAAATAGAAATTCTATATTTAATTGCATTTAAAACTTGGTCTAATGACCAAAAAAGCAATCGAATTTTAAGTCACTTCAAAGATAAATTTAAGAAAAACCCCCGCTGCTTTAACTGCAAAAAAAGGAAATAAAAAAATGAAAAAGGTTAGGAGGGAATTGGGTGGTTTGCAGAATATACTTTAAGCTCACGGAAAATATTTTGTACTTGTTTGTATACAAGGCATGGATACTTCAGGAAAAGATAGCTTAATTCGTCAGGTGTTTTAAGACTTCAACATTAGAGAGATTATCGCTCACAGTTTCAAAAAACCCACATCACAAGAACTTAAGCATGATTTCATTTGGAGACATTATAAAGCTTTGCCTGCTCGTGGAGGGTATGCTGTCTTCAATCGGACACATTACGAAAATATTATTATTTCAAGAGTTCATCCAGAAATTATTCTCCATGAAAACAATCCATACATCAACTTTATTGAAAACATAACTGAAGAGTTTAGGACCAAAAGAATTCAGCAAACTAAAAATTTTAAAATACTATCAGTAGCAATGAGTGTATCATCTTTAAATTTTATTTGCACATTTCTATAGAGGAACAAAAACATAGACTCTTGAGAAGATTAAATAAGCCAGACAAAAATTGGAAAATCGCCCCTGAAGATATAGAAGAGCGCAAATTGTGGGAGAACTATAGTCTAAACTAAGAGAAAGCTATTAGTAAAACTTATACAAAAAGTGCTCCATGGTATGTCATCCCTTCAAATCATAAAGATCAAGCTAGGCTATTGGTTGCTGAAATTTTAAAAGAAAAAATGTCGTCTTACAAGGATATCCAAAATCCAAGTTCGCTTCCTCTTTTGGAAATGAAGCTGGATGAATACAAAAAATATTAAAAATGCAATATATTTTAATGTGTATTATCCTGAAAACATCCACTTGAAACTTAATATAAAGTGAGCTTAACTTATATTTGTGTTTGACACTAGCTTCAATGAAAACTCAAATTCTTATATTATTTATTTTTGCATTTCAAATTGGCCATTCTCAATCCATATTTGGAGAGGATAAGGTCATTACAAAAAGCATGTCAGAGCGCTGGGAGTTAGATGATGAAGATAAAAATGGGACCTTTAAATTAACTTATTACAATCCAGTGTATGTTTTACCCACACGCTGGTCCAATAACCCGAACGAATTACCACAAAGTGAAAACCCAGATAATAGTTTTGAAGACCCTGAAAATTATAATCAAATAGAAGCCAAATTTCAATTGAGTTTAAAAACTAAGCTCATTCAATCCTTTTTATTCGGTCATGGTGATATCTGGTTAGGTTACACTCAATTAGCAAATTGGCAAGTTTACAACGACCCCATCTCAAGACCTTTTAGAGAATTAAATTATGAGCCTGAACTTATTGTCAACTTCCCTCTCAACATCACTCTATTTGGGCTGAATTTAAGAATGGCTGGTTTTGCCTTAAATCATCAATCCAATGGTAGAGATTTACCGAGATCTAGAAGCTGGAATAGATTCATATTCCATGCAGCTTTCGAAAGAGATAACTTTCAAATGTACCTAAGACCATGGATAAGAATAGAAAATTCAGACAAAGACGACAACCCTTCTATAGAAAGTTATATAGGTCGTCTGGAAGCCACTTTTATATATAATATAAATAAACATAGCGTATTAGTTATTGGAAGAAATACAATGGATTTTGATGAAAACCGAGGGAGCTTGGAGGTTAACTATTTATATTCTGTAAAATCTAATCTTAGACTTCACTTACAAGTATTTACAGGTTATGGAGAAACCCTTATCGATTATAATCACAAGCAAACGACCATTGGTCTTGGAGTTTCCTTTATAGATTGGTAAGACACCGCAAGTCAATTTTTATTAAAGCCACCTGTGTATTTTTAGCGGGTGGATCTAAGAAAATAAAAAGGATTAAAATAACATTGCAGACAAGATTAAAATTACTCTAATTTGTGGTTTGTTTTATAAAAACTAAGCAGATTTTATGAATAATTCTTTTGCGCAGGATTAAAACGTACCTTTGCAAATAATTATATAAATGACCTATAATCCTATAGATTGTCATTTCAAAAAAACACTCTATGTTATTTAAGTCATTAGGACTCTCTGAAGCCCTTGTAAAAGCTGTAAGCTCACAAGGCTATGATACCCCAACACCTATTCAAGAAAAATCGATCCCTGCAGTATTGGAAGGGAAAGATGTTTTGGCGTCTGCCCAAACAGGGACGGGTAAAACCGCAGGTTTTACTTTACCTCTACTCCAATTGCTATCTCAAACACCACCCTTAAGAAATAGACCTGTACGTGCATTAATTTTGACGCCAACCCGAGAGTTGGCTGCCCAAGTTCATCAAAGCGTAAAAGACTATGGGAAATTTGTTGATTTGAGATCTACCGTTATTTTTGGTGGTGTCAATCAAAAGTCTCAAGTGTCTACCCTTCGAAATGGAGTAGATGTTTTAGTGGCGACTCCAGGTCGACTTATAGATTTGAACAATCAGGGTTTATTATCTCTAGCAAAAGTTGAAATCCTAGTTTTGGATGAAGCAGACCGTATGCTTGACATGGGCTTTTTAAGAGATATCAAAAAAATAATGAAACTTATTCCAAAACAGAGACAAACTCTACTGTTCTCTGCAACATTTTCTAGAGAAATAAGATCGCTAGCGAGTGAGTTTTTGAAAAACCCTGTGTCCGTAGAATCCACTCCTGAAAATACAACTGTGGAAGCTATTGAGCAGCAAGTCTATCGCGTTGCTAAAGAAAAAAAGACAGACTTGTTGATAAAATTAATTTCTGAGGGGAATTGGGAGCAAGTTCTTGTGTTTTCAAGAACTAAACACGGCGCTAATAAGTTAGCTAAAAAATTGGAAGCTGCTAAAATAGGAGCTGCTGCTATTCATGGTAATAAAAGCCAAGGTGCTAGAACCAAAGCTTTAGCGGGTTTTAAAAGTGGTAGTGTAAAAGTATTAGTAGCCACAGATATCGCTTCTCGTGGATTAGATATTCCATTATTACCTTATGTGGTCAATTTTGAATTACCTAATGTATCTGAAGATTACGTGCATAGAATTGGGAGAACAGGAAGAGCAGGTGCTAGTGGACTTGCCGTTTCTCTTGTAAGTGCCGACGAAACCGTATTTCTAAAAGATATTGAAAAATTAATTGGTGATAAAATTCCTATGGATATTATTGAAGGTTTTGAGCCAGACCCTAACGCTTCCACCAAACCCTTTAATCCTCAGCAACGCGGAAGAAAACCACAATCCAATTCTCGTTCTGGAGAATCTAATAGACCTCAAAGAGAGAAATCTAGTAGCTCTAGGCAAAGCTCAAACAAACCAAGGCGATAAACTTCAAAAAAGGGAAACATGAGCGTTCAAAAGAATAACCCTTTGCACGGCATTACTTTAGAACAAATCTTAACCGATTTGGAAGCTTTTTATGGCTGGGATTACCTTGGAGTGACTATCAACATACGGTGTTTTAAAGAAAATCCTTCTGTAAAATCTAGCCTTAAGTTTCTTCGTAAAACCCCTTGGGCAAGAACTAAAGTAGAGGGATTATATCTAAAGTTTCAAAGAGAAATTAATGGATAAGGCTCCTCCAGAATATTGGCTTAGGGGCTCTATTGAAGGTGTTCCAGATTTATTACAGCCTGCTGCTCATGCCTTATTACAATCCAAACTAGAAGCCTACAAATATACTGAGTCATTTGATGAAACCTTGCTGTGGACAACGCCTCATAGTAGAGCAAGTGTTGGATTTCACCTTCAGCATATCACCGGAGTTTTAGACAGAATGCTATCCTACGCTCAAGAAAAAAGTTTATCTGAAGTTCAATTTAAGGAATTAGAAAATGAAGATGTCCCTAATGCTGAAATTACAATAGATTCCCTGTGTCGTAACTTCGATACTAAAGTGGAAAAGGCGATAGACTATTTTAAAAAACTTCACCATACGGATTTAACCAGTAAGCGAAGTGTTGGCAGACAAGGATTACCCTCCACCCTTATTGGAATCTTATTTCATGCTGCTGAGCATAGTCAACGTCATATTGGACAACTTCTCGTTACTGTAAGTAGTCTTAAAATAGAAGATGGTGAGGCGAAATCTGCTCTTCTTTAGTTCTTATAATTAAGAGTTTCTGTGCTTTAATTGAAGCCCATAGAGAAAATTTCTTAAGTATTGGTCCATAAGTTCTCTGTATTGAGGTTGAGTAGGTCTCCTTAAAAAAGCACTTAACTCATGCTTACTCACTTTTTTTCCTGCTAATTGATAAAGCTCTATAATCTCGTCTGACTTTAGTTGAAACGCTATTTTCAGTTTTTTTAGCACATCGTTATTATTCAAAAAAGTTTCCAGCTCTGGTTGAGGTCCCTCTTTTTTTCCTCGTTTATCAACAATAAGTCCATTTAAGAAGATGGCAAGCATCTTATCTTCCATTTCCACGTAAGCCTCATCTTCCTCATCCTTCAACCAATCGCTCACTTCTGCCCTAGTGACTTCTTTGCTCCCCATGGCAAAAAGAGACATCATTTTAGAATCGGAATAATCGAATGTATAACGTAATCTTCTCAAAATATCATTAGTGGTCATAATTCATCATTTAAATAAGCTAGGAAGTCTCCTTCTCTTATACTTGTTATATACTAGTTGTCAAAAATAAAGAAGACTATAAGAAGATGTTCGTTTTTTTATGGAATATATATGTAAACTTGTATTTTTATTTTTTTCATGTACAAACAACTACTTAAGCATTTATCCAAGGATATTGAACTCACACCAGAAGAAGAACAAGAGTTCCTCAGCATATTAGAGCATCATACTTTTTTAAAAAAAAGTCTCCTAATACAGCCTGGCCAAAAAGTTGCCAAAGAATATTATGTGCTCAAAGGTTGCTTAATAGCTTATTATCTCGATAAAGCTGGACAAAAACATATTATACAATTTGCTACAGAAGATTGGTGGATCAGTGACTTTGAGGCATTTTTCAATGCTTATCCAGCTCAATTGTATGTGGAATGTATTGAGGATAGCGAAGTTTTAAGTCTTGACATATCAGTTTTAGAGGATTTATACTTTAGAATCCCAAAATTCGAGCGTTTTTTCAGACTTAAAATCACCAAAGCCTTTGTGGCCTTAAGAAACCGAATACTTTCTTCACTTCAAAAAGATAGCAAAACACGGTATCTAGAATTTTGTGAGCAATATCCAAACCTTCAAGGCAGAGTTGCCAATTATCATATTGCCAATTACCTTGGCATTACACCCGAAAGTTTAAGTAGACTTCGAAAAGGACTTAATTAATCTGTGGTATTGAATTCATAACTAGCACTTTAATATTGACAGATTAACATACATTAACGCTATGAATTGATCTACATCAATTTTTAAGGAGACCTGAGTCAGTATATTTGTATAAAATAAAATACCATGAAAAAAATACTTTTTGTTATAACAAGCAATGATAAATTAGGAGATACAGGAAACAAAACTGGATTTTGGATAGAAGAATTTGCAGCCCCTTATTATAAGTTAAAAGATGCGGGTTTCGACCTTACTTTAGCGTCTCCAAATGGTGGACAACCTCCAGTAGATCCTAATTCTGAAACTGAAGATGCTGCTACAAAAGCGACAGAGCGTTTCAATTTGGATAAAGAAACTCAAGCCCTACTTTCCAATACACATTTATTATCAGAAATTAAAGAATCTGATTATGATGCTATTTTTTATCCTGGAGGTCATGGTTTGCTTTGGGACTTAGTAGAGGATAAAAAATCAAAGGAATTGATTGAATCTTTTAACGCCAATAAAAAACCACTTGCATTTGTGTGTCATTCCCCAGCGCTATTAAAAAATATTAAAGGCACAGATGGGCATCCACTAGTAAAAGATAAAAAAGTAACAGGCTTCACCAATCAAGAAGAGGACGCTGTTCAATTATCGACTGTTGTTCCATTCCTATTAGAAGATATGTTAATTGAAAATGGTGGTGTATACACTAAGATTGAAGACTGGCATCCTTATGCTGTAGAAGATGGTAACTTGATTACTGGTCAAAATCCTGCTTCATCAGAAAAAGTAGCTGAACTTTTAGAAAAACAACTTAATGCATAATTTCATGCTTTGAGTATAATCAACTTAAGCCTCCTTTTTGGGAGGCTTTTTTAATGGGTAATACCCATTTTCCCATATATTTCAACTTGGATTTGGTTACCTTTGCATTATAATTTAGATCATGCTATCCCTACCCCATCATATTGATATAAGAGTTAATCCAGAAGTTGTTCACGATACTGAAGGCTTAAAAAAAGCCATTATTCAGCATCTCGACATTCCATCAAGCGATCTTTTAGATTTTAAAATTCTTAAACGTTCGATTGATGCTAGAGCAAGGCAAATTAAGTTTCAGTTACGCATAGCCTATTATGTGAGAGGAGAAGAGGTGAACTGGCCATTACTACCGGCAAAAAAATATCAACACGTCAACGAACAGAGTCCTAAAGTCATTGTAGTGGGAAGTGGCCCTGCAGGACTTTATGCCGCTTTAAAGCTTCTTGAAAAAGGTCTTAAACCCATTGTTATAGAACGTGGAAAAGAAGTAAGAGCAAGACGCCGAGATTTAGCAAAAATCAACAAAGAGCATTTGGTAAATCCAGAATCCAACTACTGTTTTGGTGAAGGAGGAGCTGGCACCTATTCAGACGGAAAATTATACACCCGTTCCGGTCATAAAAAAGCCATAAAGGAAGTGCTGGAAATTTTTGTTGAGCATGGTGCTAGTGAAGATATTCTCGTAGATGCACATCCGCATATCGGTACTAATAAGCTACCAAATATCATCACTAAGATGAGGGAAACAATTTTGGAATTTGGTGGAGAAATACATTTTAACAGTAAGTTAACTAACTTTATCATAGATAAAAATCGCCTTACAGGTGTGGAGATCAACCAGAACCTAACCATTTTTGCAGAAGCTTGTATTCTAGCTACGGGACATTCCGCAAGGGATATATTCTATCTGCTTCATGATCGAAACATAAAAATAGAATTCAAGACCTTTGCTATGGGAGTTCGTGTGGAGCATCCTCAATCACTTATAGATCAAATACAATATAAAAAACCAGAACGTGGAGAATACCTACCCCCTTCGGCTTATAGTTTGGTCGAGCAAGTAGATGACAAAGGAGTTTATTCTTTTTGTATGTGTCCTGGTGGTATAATTGCCCCATGTGCCACTTCCCCTGGTGAAGTAGTCACCAATGGTTGGTCACCCTCCAAAAGAAATAATCCTTATGGCAATTCTGGTATTGTAGTGACTGTTGATGACGAACAATTGGGAGATTATAAAAAATATGGACCATTAAAAGGTTTGAAATTTCAAGAAGATATTGAAAAAAAATGCTGGACATTAGCTGGTGAATCTCAAAATGTTCCCGCTCAACGTCTTCAGGATTTTATTAAAAAGAGGAAATCTGACTCTATCCCTAAAAATTCATACCAACCAGGAACAACTTCAGTAGAAATGGATGCTATTTTTCCTGAAACCATAACAAAGAGACTTCGACAAGGGTTTATAAATTTTACTCAAAAGATGAAAGGCTTTGATCATCCTGATGCTGTTATTTTGGCTCCAGAGTCTAGGACGTCCTCTCCTGTGAGAATTCCAAGAGACAAGGATACGTTAGAACATCCTGATTTAAAAGGCTTATATCCTTGTGGTGAAGGAGCGGGATACGCTGGAGGAATTGTTTCAGCTGCATTGGATGGCGAGCGTTGTGCCAATGCCATAGCAAAAGTAGTGATAGGCTCTCCTCAAATTTCTAAATAAAAAAACTGCCTATTTGAGATAAATAGGCAGTAACAAACTAAAATTAAAAATAAATTAATCGGCTTGATATATCTCTAAAACCCTAGCTGAAGGATCTTTAATATCCCCACACCATTTAGGCAACCACTGATAAGGGGTGAGTTGAAAGTGTGGTTTATAATAATATTCAAAAGTTTTGAGATAGTAGTATGCTTCTTTTGTTGCGGGTTCAGGAGAATATTTAAACTTTTCAGTCTGAAATTCTTCATCAGAAACTAAACTATTAACGTGCTCTTGGATGACAGTGCTCCATGATTTTTGCTTACTGCTCACACTATCTGAAAATCCGTTTTTACGACGCCATAGTATTTCTTCTGGAATTAAGTTTTCCTTTTCAAAAGCTTTTCTGATCAGGTACTTTTCAATTTTTTGGTCAGAAAATAGTCTGCTTTCAGGAGGTATAGACATGAAGAATTTCACAAAAGCTTTGTCTGCAAAGGGAACTCTTGCTTCTAGTCCCGCATTTGAAATTGACCTATCCGCTCTCTTCATATCAAAAAACTGAATATCCTTAAGCAATCTTATAGATTCATGTTGAAAGCTTTCTGAGTCTGGTGCATTTTGAAAATAAAGATAAGATCCAAATTCATCTGCAGTTTCTCCAGAGAATAAGACTTTCACACCGGAGTGGTCTCTTACATATTTGGCGACGAGTTGGTGACCCACCGAAGCGCGTATAGTCGTGACATCATAACTTCCTAGCATATAAACTGTATGCTCTAGTTCGTCTAAGAAATCTTGTTCTGTACAAACGATGCTATGGTGTTTACTTCCTATATGATCTGCTACTTTTTTGGCAGCAACAATATCTGGGCTTCCTTCTAAACCAATAGAAAACGTTTCTAATTGTTTCCCTTTTTCTTTTAATTTTCTAGCCAGTATTCCTGCTACAAGACTGCTATCTAAACCTCCGCTTAATAAGCAGCCTAGAGGTCTTTCACTCATCATCCGTTTTTCAACAGATCGAGTTAATAAGGTATTGATTTTTTCACAGTACTCCTCTTCAGTGAGATCTGTAGTGATATAATCATGAAAGAAGTAAGGTGTCACTTTATCCGTATAGGAATTCCAATAATGCCCTGGAGGAAATTGGTTTAATTCTTTTGAAAAACAAATAGCTTTGGCTTCTGACGCAAAATAAATTTCAGAGTCATCATATCCCATATACATGCCTCTCACGCCTAAGTGATCTCGTGCAGCGATGTATAGATCTTTGGATTCATCATAAAGAACAAAAGCAAACTCTCCATCTATTTCTTGAAGCATTTTCTCTTCACCTATCAATTGATATAAATCGATAAGAATTTCACAATCCGATCCTGTCTCTAACTTAATATCATATTTATCTGCTAATTCTAAATAATTAAATATTTCTGCGTTGGCGACTAGCCAAACACCATTTTTATACATCGGTTGGTTTCCCATTGGTGTTAAGCCATTTATGGCTAAACGATGAAAACCAAAATAGGTATTTTCTTTAATGGTCTTAAAGTCTGAAGAGTCTGGTCCACGGTGTTTGATTTTCATGAACTCATCCACTAAGAATTGACTAGATTTTGCACTTTCGATAGCTACAAATATTCCACACATAACAGATTATATTTAAATTATTTAAAGCAAATAAGAGATAATACTTAATATAAAACAACTTAAAAGGCAAAATTATTAAAAATAAGTTTTAATTTAGCTAAATACTAAAAATTATAAAGATGCTAGATGTAACTGATAAGAAAATCTTAAATATATTAAGTAAGGACGCTAGAGCTCCTCTAAAGCAAATTGGAAATGAATGCAACATGAGTCCTACAGCGGTTCATCTGCGGGTGAAAAAACTGGAGGAACAAAAGATTATCACTGGTTCAAAGAGTATCATAGACACGTATTTATTGGGCTATCAAACTCAGAGCTTTATCGGTATTTACTTCAATAAAGCCAATATTTATAGGAAAGTAAGTCAAGCCTTGTATGAAATTGATGAAGTGGTAGAATGTAATTATACAACGGGTAACTTTTCACTATTAGTCAAAGTGATATGCAAAGACAATAAGCACCTCACTGAAGTTTTAAGCAACAAGATTCAAACGATAGATGGCGTCGCTAGGACAGAAACCTTTATTTGTTTGGAGCAGACCTTCACTAGAGAAATAGAATTTTAGAGTTAATAATACCGAGTTAATACATTGATTTTTTTTCTAAAAACTTATTCCTTATAATTTGATCTACAGATACGTTTGTAATTTTACTTTCCAACCAAGATATGATATCTAGATATAAAAAAGCTCTTCGCTCGTAAGGGTCATCTTCGTATATCTTGAGTTTCTCTAAAACTTCTCTAAAAGCTGATTTGAGGTCGTGAGGAAAAATATCTGGTAAGGCTTTCATAAAACTGATAATTTCCTTTTGCACATCATTCAATTCGTTCATTTTGATAAGAAACTTATAAGTACTTCTTAAATGTGATTCCAAATGGTAATCCATACCAGCGTCATAATGTGCGAAGAGATTTAATATTCTTGAGAAACACATCAAATCTTCTCTCATGATTAAAGATTTGTTGGAAATAATTTTATCCAAATAATATATACACTCTTTATTGTTTCCTACACAAAAATGAAGGCTCGCTATTTTGTAATAGAAAACCATAATGTGGTGTTCATCAATTCTGTTTTGAAAATGTTTTATACCCTTTAGGATATCAGTCACTAAGCTAAGTCCCTCTTCAAATAAACCTTTTATAAAGCAAAGGTTTAATCTGTCGGTATTTAGATATAAGAAAACTAACCCCTCAATATTATCATCTTTTGGAAAGGATTTTTTGGAAATATTCATTTCCATGTCTTCCAACACAGCTTCAAACCTTTTGTGGTCTTGTATATAAAATAGAGATTCCAACAGATATTGATTTCCTTTTAAAAACCAAACAGGGTTCAGGGAAATCATTTTAGGATAGTCTTGAAATAATTCTACCCATTTTTTGGAATATTTGTAACAGGCTATAAAATCTTGGATTAAGAAACTCAACCATAAATAAGAATTATAAAGCCATAGTTTTTCTCTAAATCCTAAATCCTTTATGTCAAATTTTGGGAGATTAGAATTAAAGTAATCCAGAACTTCAACCTTCTCTTTGTCACTTTTCACATAGCCTGTCTTTAAAATAATACTATAAAGTTTAAGTGACAAATTAGATAAACTACTCGCGATCAAGTTAAGATTGCTAAATCTGCTAGACTGCTCAATCAAATCATCTGCTCTACTTTCAATACTTCTAGTGATATACTGTGACTCTATAAGTTTTTCTAACTCAACAATCTCAAATACTAAATTCTTTTCTTCATGGCTTACCGCTATCTCTTTAGCTTTACCTAAGATTTTTAGGCTTTGCTTATACAAACCCTTATGGTAAAGAATAGTAGCAAATTCTGTTTGTTCTCTTATTTGTGAACGTACATTCTGATGAAAAGGATTAAGCTTAAGGCTGATTAAAATCTGCTTATATAAATGTGCTTTTACATTGGCTAATTGTTGTTTTTTCACAAAGCCCGTCGTCAAAATATCCTTTTCTTTATACTTAGAAGCCTTTTCCAAAAAGTTGAATAAATTCAAGAATTTTGAATCCTCATTATCTTCCAATCGACCTACATATAGCTTAAACTGGCGCTTTTCAGATTTGGTTAAAGACTTTATCAATAAAAATAGGTTGTCTTTTTGATCTTTAATCATCAATGAAATTTTTATATACAATACTAATTATCAGTGTCTTACTTAAAAAAACAGAAATTGAACATCGTAAAAATACCAATTACCGGTTATTTTTCAACGCTAATAACATATAGTTTTGAAATAGAAACATATAAATAATTTTGATATGTCACATGATAAAGTTGAAATTTTCGATACTTCATTAAGAGATGGAGAACAAGTCCCTGGATGTAAACTCAATACCGAGCAAAAGCTCATTATTGCCAAAGAGCTTGATGAGTTAGGCGTAGATGTTATTGAAGCAGGATTTGCCGTATCGAGTCCTGGTGACTTCAACTCTATTGTTGCTATTTCTAAACTCGTTAAAAATGCTAGAGTATGTAGCTTAAGTCGAGCGGTTGAAAACGATATTAAGGTTGCTGCAGAATCTATTACCTACGCTAAAAGACCAAGACTCCATACAGGTATAGGGACTTCAGACTCCCACATAAAATATAAATTTAAATCCAACAGAGAAGAAATCATACAACGAGCTTACGATGCCGTAAGGTATGCTAAAACTTTTGTTGAAGATGTTGAGTTTTATGCTGAAGATGCTGGTCGTACCGACAACGACTACCTAGCTAAAGTATGTGAAGTTGCTATAAAAGCAGGAGCTACTGTATTGAACATTCCTGATACGACAGGGTATTGTTTACCTAGCGAATATGGTGCAAAAATCAAATATCTTAAAGAGAATGTAAAGAATATTGATAAAGCCATTATTTCTTGTCATTGTCACAATGACTTAGGGCTTGCCACTGCCAATTCTATAGAAGCCGTTATAAACGGAGCAAGACAAGTGGAATGCACTATTAATGGCATCGGAGAACGCGCTGGAAATACAGCTTTGGAAGAAATCGTAATGATTTTGAAACAACATCCCTACTTAAATTTTGATACTAATATCAATACCAAACATCTTTTTAAATTAAGTCAGTTAATTTCTAAGCACATGGGTATTTACCCACAACCCAATAAAGCAATAGTGGGAGCCAATGCCTTTGCACATAGTTCCGGCATTCACCAAGATGGAGTTATCAAAAGAAGAGATACTTATGAGATAATAGACCCTGCAGATGTGGGTGTTACAGAATCTGCCATTATTCTTACAGCAAGAAGTGGTAGAGCTGCTCTAGCTTATAAAGCTAAAAACGTCGGATATGATTTAACTAAACTACAACTCGATGAAGTCTACGCAAATTTCTTAAGTTTTGCAGATCAGCGTAAAGAAGTTAATGATGAAGACATTCATCAAATTATAGAAACAAGTAAAGTTTACAGAGATATTATGTCGGCTTAAAGATAAAACTATGAGTAAAACATTATTTGAAAAGGTCTGGGAGGCACATGTTGTTGATACGATCGAAGATGGTCCCCAGATTTTATATATAGATAAGCATTTAATCCATGAGGTGACCAGTCCACAAGCTTTTCAAGAACTAGAGAAAAGAAATATTCCAGTTTTCAGGCCTGAAGAAATTGTGGCCACAGCAGATCATAATACCCCAACCGTTGATCAACATTTACCCGTGAAGGACGAATTGTCAAGAAAACAACTTGCTCAATTATCCGAAAATTGTAAAAAGAACAACATAAAACTATACGAACTTGGGCATAAGTACAATGGAATAGTACACGTTATAGCACCAGAATTGGGGATTACCCAACCTGGCATGACCATAGTTTGTGGTGACTCACACACCTCTACACATGGAGCCTTCGGTAGCATTGCATTTGGGATTGGAACAAGCCAAGTGACTCAAGTATTTGCAAGTCAGTGTTTGCTACTGACCAAGCCAAAAAGCATGAGAATAAAAGTTAATGGAACCTTGAAAAATGGTGTCCTCCCCAAGGATGTGATTCTTTACATCATCTCGAAACTAGGAACCAATGTAGGAACTGGATATTTCTGTGAATATGCAGGAAAGGTATTCGAAAATATGTCCATGGAGGGTCGAATGACCGTTTGTAATATGAGCATTGAAATGGGCGCTAGAGGCGGAATGATTGCTCCTGACCAAACTACTTTTGAGTATATAAAAGGTAAAAAGTTTGCTCCAAAAGCTGAGAAATGGAAGTCTTCACTTGAGTATTGGAAGACTTTACCATCTGATAAAGATGCCATTTTTGATAAAGAATTCATTTTTGATGCTGAAGATATTGATCCGATGATCACTTTTGGTACAAACCCTGGAATGAGCATTAAAGTAGGGCAGAAAATTCCTGACAAAAAAGATGCGTCTTTTGAAAAATCTTTGAAATATATGAACTTTCAAAAGGGTGAAGCTATGGCAGGCAAACCTATCAATTATGTATTTATAGGGAGCTGTACAAATTCTAGAATTGAAGACTTTAGAGTTGTTGCCCATTATGTAAAAGGAAAGCAAAAGGCTAAAAACGTGACCGCTTGGCTTGTTCCAGGCAGCAGACAGGTAGAAAACCAAATTGAAAAAGAAGGCTTAAAAGATATATTCCAAATGGCAGGGTTTGAATTGAGACAACCTGGTTGCAGTGCTTGTTTGGCTATGAATGATGATAAAATTCCTGAGGATGAATATTGCGTATCTACCTCAAATAGAAATTTTGAAGGACGACAAGGTCAAGGCTCTAGGACTATTTTAGCAAGCCCTTTGGTCGCTGCTGCTGCAGCTATTGAAGGTAAAATTGTAGATATCACTAAACAACTGAACTAAAATGGAAAAATTTATAACCCTAAACTCAAGAGCTATACCGCTGGATATTGAAAATGTTGATACAGATCAAATCATCCCTGCGCGTTTTTTGAAAACTACAAGTCGAGAAGGGTTTGGAAAAAACCTTTTTAGAGATTGGAGATGCGATAAAAATGGATCAGAACAATCTGATTTTGTTTTAAACGACAAACGCTACTCTGGTAGTGTTTTGATAGCTGGCGATAATTTTGGCTGTGGATCCAGTCGAGAACATGCTGCATGGGCACTTTCAGATTATGGTTTTAAAGCGATAGTGTCTAGTTTTTTTGCTGATATTTTTAAAGGTAATGCCCTCAATAATGGTTTGTTACCCGTTCAAGTAAGTCCCGATTTCCTTAAGAAAATCATGAAATTGATTTCTGAAAAGCCTGCTACGTTGGTAAGAGTCGATCTTGATAGTCAAACTATTTCAATAGAAAATTCAAAGCTTAAAGAAAGTTTTGAAATCGATACTTATAAAAAAACTTGCATGATCAATGGGTATGATGACATCGACTTTTTATTGAGTAAAAAAGATAAAATAGAACACTTTGAGAACCAAAGAAAATTACCCCACGTTAACGGCTGAACGGTATGTATAAGCTCTATTTCCCTTAATTAAAGAAAATAACGAGTGGTGAAAGCACGACTTTATTTTCGTATTTATAAATATAAATAAACGCTAAAAATAATAATAATTATAAAAAATATTAAAGATGAAATTGAATATAGCTGTTTTAGCTGGAGATGGAATTGGGCCAGAAGTAAGCGATCAAGCTATTAAAGCATTGAATGCAATTGCTTTGGAATTTGACCACAAGTTTTACTTTACAAACGCTAAGGTAGGAGCTGCTGCCATTGACGACTGCGGAGATCCCTTCCCACAAGAGACCTTGGAGCTTTGTAAAACTAGCGATGCTGTATTGTTTGGGGCAATTGGTGATCCAAAATACGATAATGCTGAAATACGTCCAGAACAAGGTTTACTTAAAATGAGAAAAGAATTAGGTCTATTTGCAAACATAAGACCTGTAAAAGCTTTTGACTCATTATTGGATAAGTCCCCCCTAAAAACACACCTTATAAAAGATGTTGATATCAGTATTTATCGAGAATTAACAGGTGGAATTTATTTTGGAAAAAAAGAGGTGAGTCAGGATGGTAATTATGCCTCTGATTTGTGTGAGTATTCCAAAAAAGAAATTGAACGCATAGCTCATTTAGCTTTTAAAGCAGCTAAAGCTAGACGCCAAAAGGTCACCTTAATTGATAAAGCAAATGTCCTAGAAACTTCTCGCCTATGGAGACGAACCGTTACTGAACTTTCAAAAGCTTATCCTGAAGTAAAACTGGAGTATTTATATATAGATAATGCAGCGATGCAAATGATATTAAACCCTAAACAATTCGACGTGATTTTGACTGAGAATATGTTTGGCGATATTATAAGTGACGAGGCGAGTGTTATCGGCGGCTCTATAGGTCTGTTACCCTCAGCTTCTATTGGAGATAAGTATGCATTATTTGAGCCTATTCATGGCTCCTACCCAGAGGCTGCAGGAAAAGGCATTGCCAATCCTATTGCAGCTATTCTATCTGCAGCTATGCTTTTAGAACATTTTGGACTGTTTGATGAGGCTGAAATGATAAATTATGCCGTAGAAAAATCACTAAAACTGGGCATCACTACCCCTGATTTAGCTATAGAACATGAGGAAGTCTCGACTTCTAAAGTCGGTGACTTCATCGCTGATTTCATCAGTAACCCAGCTGACTCCAACCATAATTTTTTAAATATTCATATTGGACAATCGACCATAATTTAGGCTTTACATTTTTTTATTAACAGCTTGCAAAACACAGCATTTCTTAACAAATGCTGTGTTTTATTTTGGAAATTTAGCTTTTATTTCTTCTAAGCAAAGGTTTCCTATACTGCCTTCGTGAGTGTGGCTTTTACCAGAATCTGAAGTATAAGTGCCTTCTTGAACTTGTTTCCCTATAGTTTGATAAGCTTCTCTAAATGACATTCCTTCAATTACCAGATTGTTTATACTATCTACAGTAAATAAATGCTGGTACTTTTCATCCGTTAAATCAATGTCTTTTACAATCACTTTTTGAATGGTATAATTAAAAATGTCAAGTATGTCTTTTACATCTTCAACTGCGGCAATGCTGTTTTCTTTTAATAATTGGAAGTCTCTATGATAACCGCTTGGCAAATTATTGGTAATTAAAACCATCTCTGTATGTAACGCTTGAATTTTGTTGCACTTTCCTCTTATAAGCTCAAAGACATCTGGGTTTTTTTTATGTGGCATAATACTACTCCCTGTCGTCAATTGGTCTGGAAAGGCAATAAATCCAAAATTCTGACTGTTATACAAACAAATATCCATAGCAAAACGCGACATGGTATTGCATAAACTTCCCAGAGCTAATGCTAAAGTTCGTTCGCTTTTACCACGACTCATTTGAGCAGCCACCACATTGTATTTTAATGTCGAAAAGCCTAGTTCTTTGGTTGTAAACTCTCTATTTATCGGGAATGAACTTCCATATCCAGCAGCTGAACCCAAAGGGTTCTGGTCTACCGTTTTTAAAGCCGCATCCAATAAAAAGACATCGTCTATTAACTGTTCGGCATAGGCTGAAAACCACAAACCAAAAGAGGAAGGCATAGCTACTTGTAAATGGGTGTAACCAGGAAGCAAAGAGTTTTTATGGGTGTCTGAAAGCGATAGAAGCGTGTCGAAAAAAGTTTTCGTTTTCGTTTTAATTTCCTTTAAATGATCTTTGTAAAACAAGTGTAAAGCCACCAAAACTTGATCGTTTCTAGAACGTGCCGTGTGAATTTTTTTACCGACTTCACCTAAACTAGTGGTCAACTCAAATTCAATTTTAGAATGAACGTCTTCAAACTGAGGCTCAATTGTAAAAAAACCTTTTTCAATTTGTTGTGCTAAACCTTTTAAGCCTTGTTCCAATAGAATTAATTCGTCATCGGTTAAAATACCAATATGCCTTAACATTTTAGCATGTGCTAGAGACGCTTTGACATCGTATTTAGCAATATGCAAATCAATTTCACGGTCGTTACCAACGGTAAATTGTTCTATTTTTTTATCGATCGAAATACCTTTGTCCCAAAGTTTCATAAGTGTGGTTTTACTAGTTTAAAATCTCAGTTTTATAATACTTTTTTTAATAAATTAATGTAAGTTTTAATCCCATCTTCAATTTCATTTACGTAGATAAACTCATCTGCAGTATGCGATCGTCTACTATCGCCTGGACCTAATTTTAACGAAGGGCAGGTTAATACCGCCTGGTCTGAAAGCGTTGGTGAACCATAAGTTGTCCTTCCCAATTCGGTACCCGCTTTCACCAATTCGTGATCGAGAGGGATAGAAGACGAGTTCAATCTTAAACTTCTTGCTACTATACTGGTACTAGGTGCTTTTTCTTTTAAGATAGTTTCAATTTCTTTGTTGGTGTAACTATCATTCACCCGGACATCGACAACCAACTCCACCTCTGCTGGTATCGCGTTGTGTTGTTTACCTGCTTTTATTTGTGTTACAGTCATTTTTACATCGCCTAAAACGGACGATGTTCGTTCAAATTTATAATCTTGAAACCATTGCAAAACGGGTATACAGTTATAAATAGCATTGTCAGTATTAGGATGAGCCGCATGACTAGGTGTGCCTTTTATTTTAGCATCAAAAACCACCAAGCCTTTTTCGGCAACAGCAAGCTGCATTAAGGTGGGTTCACCAACAATAGCTACCTCAATTTTTGGAATAATGGACAACATACTATTTAAGCCATTATCGCCACTCTTTTCCTCTTCAGCAGACGCTACGAGTACTAAGTTGTACTTCAAGTCTTTCTTTGCATAAAAATAGGCGAAAGTGGCTAGTAAAGAGACCAAACATCCACCAGCATCATTACTCCCCAGTCCATATAGCTTTCCATCTTTAATCACAGCCTTAAATGGGTCCTTGGTGTAACCACTATTAGGTTGCACAGTATCATGGTGAGAGTTGAGTAAAATTGTAGGTTTACTTTCATCAAAATAGGCATTGGTCGACCAAATATTATTTTTTTGACGGTTAAATGGAATACTTTGATGTTGAAACCAATGCTCTATATGTTGCGCTGTCTGTTCCTCTTCAAAAGAAAAGGATGGCGTTTCTATGAGTTGTTTCAATAAGTTGATGGCTTTAGTTGTTAATTTATCTATCATTTTGTTATGCTTGTAAAATGTGTAAATGGGTTGAAAATCATTTCAGATTTGCCTATACAGACTTTATTGACTTTATGATTAACGGCGTTTATGCTATTCTGAATTTTGGGAAGCATACCATCGGAAATTATTTTATTTTGAATTAACTCTTGCACATTATCCGGAGTTATTGATTCTATAACTGAAAATTCATTGTTGATATCCCTTAAAACTCCAATTTTTTCAAAACAGAAATATAATTCTGTTTGGTAGGTCTTAGCCAAAGCGATAGCTAATTCTGAAGCAATAGTATCGGCATTGGTATTTAAAAGTTGTCCATTTTTATCATGTGTAATAGCACAAAATACAGGCGTTATATTTTGATTGATCAATAATTCCAGAACCTCTGTATTGACTTGATTCACATCGCCTGCAAATCCAAAATCAACTGGAGTAGTAGGTCTTTTTGTAGAGATGATGCTATTTCCATCTGCGCCTGAAAACCCGATAGCATTGCACTGGTTAGCCTGTAGATTTGCAACTATGTTTTTATTGATTTTACCGGCATACATCATAACAACTATATCTAAAGTGTGGACATCGGTTATACGTCTGCCATCAATCATTTTAACTTCTACACCCATTTTTTGAGCCAAATCTGTCGCTGATTTACCACCACCATGGACCAATAGCTTAGGACCTTTAAGGTTTGAAAAGTCTTTTAGAAAGACCAACAAGGCTTCATTATCATTTATGATATCCCCTCCTATTTTAATGACTTTAAGTGTTTTCTTTCCCATACTAATCTTCCCAACGGGAAGGGTTTTATTTATTCAAATTTTCTAAGAGTTGCTTCAAAACCACTTGTGCAGCGAAGGTTCTGTTATTGGCTTGTTGCATCACGATGGACTGATTACTCTCTAAAACAGCATCTTCAACAACCACATTCCGTCTTACAGGTAAGCAATGCATGAATTTTGCATCGCCAAGCTTGGCTTGGGTCATCCTCCAGCTGTCATCTTGAGATAAAATCTGACCATACTCCTTATAACTACTCCAGTTTTTTACATACACAAAATCGGCATCTTTCAAGGCGGCATCTTGGTTGTAATTAATCTGTGAGTGTTTAGTAATTTCAGGGTTTAACTCATAGCCTTTGGGATGCGTGATACAAAAATCAACCTCTATAAGCTGCATCATTTCAACAAACGAATTGGGTACAGCTTGAGGTAAAGCTTTTGGATGTGGTGCCCAAGACAGTACCACTTTAGGTTTTCGCTTAGTGGTTAATTCTGAAATTGTTATCGCATCTGTCAATGCTTGTAAAGGATGTGATGTTGAACTTTCCATATTAATAACTGGAACCGATGCATATTTTACAAAGCTATTCAACACATAGTCAGACTCATCCTTTTTTTTGTCCTTTAGAGTTGGAAATGACCGAACTGCGATCACATCTGCATAGTGCGAAATAACTTGAGCCGCCTCTTTAATATGCTCAGAAGTGTTGGTATTCATAACAGTGCCATCTTCAAATTCTAACTGCCATGCGTCGTTTACATTCAAAATCATGACTTCCATACCCAAGTTTCTAGCCGCTTTTTCTGTGCTTAATCGGGTGCGTAAGCTGGCATTAAAAAATAACATGACTAAGGTTTTATGCTTGCCTAATTCCGAATAAAGAAAAGGATTATTTTTTAGCGATATGGCTTGCATAATAGTCTCACTGAGGTTTGAAATATCTGATATATCGGTATATTTTTTCATTTTACAATTCTAGTTTTAGGGCTTTAAAGAAGAGGTCTATATGTTTTTTTTGAATAGTCAAAGGTGGGAGAATTCGTATGAGGTTAGGATTTTTTGAACTTCCTGTAAATATGTGTTGATGATAAAGAAGATTTTTTCTCAAGGTAGCAACGGGAAAATCGAACTCCAAACCTAGCATTAATCCACGCCCTTTAACAGCTTTTAATTTTGGGATTTTTTCGGCTTTATCAACAAAATAATCAGACATTTCTTTGGCATTTTGCATCAAGTTTTCATTCTCTAAAACCTCTAGGACAGAAAGCGTAGCAGCACAAGCTAAATGGTTTCCTCCAAAAGTAGTTCCTAACAGTCCGTAGGATGCTTGGATCTTTGGATGGATTAAGATACCACCAACGGGGAAGCCGTTGCCCATGCCTTTTGCTATTGAAATAATATCCGGTTTAAAATTATGCTTTTCAAAAGCGAAAAAATCACCAGTTCTTCCAAAACCTGACTGTACTTCATCAGCAATTAGTACTGTGTTGTAGTGCTTACAAAGTTTTTCTAAACCTTGACAAAACTCAGTTGTACTTTGGTCTAAACCACCAACCCCTTGAATGCACTCAACAATGACTGCACAAGTTTCGCTTTGTCTCAGAATATTTTCAACTGCATTTAAGTTCCCTAACTCAACAAAATCAACACCTTGTTGAGCATTTAAGGGTGCTACAATCTTTGTATTATCTGTGGCAGCCACCGCTGCCGAAGTACGACCGTGAAAGGAATTTTTAAAGGCTAAAATTCTGTGCTTTTGATTATGAAACGATGCTAATTTTAGAGCATTTTCGTTAGCCTCTGCTCCTGAACTACACATAAATAAATGGTAGCCTTCACAACCAGAAAGAACTTCGAGTTTATTAGCCAATTTCGCTTGTAACGGATTCTGAATAGCATTGCTATAGAATCCGAGATTTTGAATTTGTTCTGTGATTGCAGCCACATATGTTGGGTGGGAGTGCCCGATTGAAATGACGGCATGTCCACCATAAAGGTCTAAATATTCAATGCCTTTATCATCGTAAACATAAATATCTTTTGCGCTTACAGGTGTGACATCAAATAAGGGGTACACATTAAATAAACTCATATCTGTTCTTTTTTATAGTGATAATCTTGTTAAATGAAGCGACCATACCTTGCAGTAGAAATGAGTTCAAGCCTTAAATGACAAACCCTTTGGGCGTAGTCATACGGTCAATTTCTTCTTCTGGATGAAGGCCATTTGTAATCAATAAATCAGCAGCACCTTCACTGGTATACATAGAGTGAAATTATTAAAAATAATTTGCTTTCAATTGTAAGCCTTCTGTTTCATTAAAACCAAACATTAGATTCATATTTTGAACCGCTTGCCCTGAAGCCCCCTTTAAAAGATTATCTATGATGCTTGTAACCAATAGTTTGTCGTTGTGTTTATGTAAATGAAGAATACATTTATTGGTGTTTACCACTTGCTTTAAATGAATAGGATCGTCGGAAACAAAAGTAAACCCTGCATTTTTATAAAAATCTAAATACATTTTTTTTGCTTCTTCTATACTCCCTTCAAACTTTGTGTATAGTGTAGCGAAAATTCCTCTGGAATGGTTCCCGCGATTCGGCAGAAAATTAATTTCTGAATTAAAGTTAGACTGTAATTGATTTACGGTCTGATTAATCTCTGCTAAATGCTGATGCGTAAATGCTTTGTAATGCGAAAAATTGTTGTCCCTCCAAGTAAAATGGGTCGTTGCTGACAGAGTAGTTCCTGCTCCAGTAGCACCAGTCACCGCGTTAATATGCACATCATCTTTTAACCTATTGGACTTGGCTAGTGGTAATAATGCCAATTGAATTGCTGTTGCAAAACAACCTGGATTTGCAATATAATTCGCTTTTTTAATAGCTTCTTTTTGTAATTCCGGCAAACCGTAAACAAAGCTTTTTCCGTTAAAATTCAAATCTGCTTCTAATCTAAAATCAGTGCTTAAATCAATAATTTTTGTGGTTTTAGAAAAGCTGTTTTTTTCTAAAAATACTTTAGAATTACCATGACCTAGACACAAGAACAAAACATCTATCTCTGGATTAATTTTGCTTGAAAACACCAAATCTGTTGACCCAATTAAATCCTGATGGATTTTACTGATTTTATGACCAGCCTGGGAAGTGCTATAAATAAAATTAATGTGGATTTCAGGATGATTGAGTAGTAGTCTAATCAATTCTCCCGCTGTGTATCCTGCGCCGCCTATTATACCTACCTGTATCATGATTCTGAATTTACCTGTTGATAGATTTTGTTCTGATTGCCAAGTATTTTTATGAACCCTTTAGCTTCTTCTGCCGTCCATCCTTTGTTCTCTTCTCCATAACTTCCGAATTTGGCATTCATTAAATCATGCTTAGAATCTATACCATCCAACATGAAATAGTAAGGCTCCAAACTCACAACTACATTTCCAGAAACTTTGGCTTGACTGCTTTCTAAAAAGGCTTCCATATCTCTCATCACTGGATCTAAATACTGACCTTCGTGTAAGTGCATCCCATAGAAACTAGATAAGTATTCTTTATGCTGAAGTTGCCATTTGGTGAGTGTATGTTTTTCCAATAAATGATGAGCTTTGATGATAATTAGAGCTGCAGCAGCTTCAAAGCCAACTCTCCCTTTAATGCCAACGATGGTATCGCCTACATGAATATCTCTGCCTATCGCATAAGCCGAGGCTAGTTTGTTTAATAACTCAATGTTTTTCTCTGGTGAATTTTTAGTGCTGTTTAAAGCTACCAATTCACCTTTTTCAAAGCTTAAGGTGATTTTTTCACCTACTTCTTTTTCAAGTTGTGAAGGATATGCTGACTCTGGTAATGGATTTTGAGAGGTCAAAGTCTCCTTGCCGCCAACACTTGTACCCCACAGTCCCTGGTTGATAGAATATTTTGCTTTATCCCATGGCACCTCAATACCATTGGACTTCAAATAATTTATTTCTTCTTGTCTGGTTAATTTCCCATCTCTTATTGGTGTTATAATTTCTATTTCAGGCGCTAAAATTTGAAAGATCATATCAAAACGCACTTGGTCATTACCAGCACCTGTACTGCCGTGAGCTATATAGTTGGCATTGATGCTTTTCGCATAGTGAACAATTTCAATAGCTTGAATGATACGTTCAGCACTTACAGACAATGGATAAGTATTGTTTTTAAGAACATTACCATAAATAAGATATTTAATCACCTTTTGATAATACGATTGAATAGCATCGATATTTTGATAGGTTGTCACACCCATTTTAAGGGCTTTAGCTTTGATTTTTTGAATTTCTTCTGAAGTAAATCCTCCTGTATTAACACTTACGGCATGTACGTCGTATCCTGCTTTTGATAGGCTTACTGCACAGTAGGAGGTATCTAAACCGCCACTGTAGGCTATGACTAATTTTTTCATTTTTTATCTTTTTTTAGTAAAATAGACTGTTTCAATTCTCTTATTCGCTTCCATATTTTTTTATCAAATGGGTGCTTTTTTGGTTTAGGGTCTTGTTTGGCTTTAGGGTCAAAAAGCATTCCTGTACACAAGCACATTTTCTGATTTGTTCGTTGAAGTATATCGTAATTTTTACAGGTTTGACAACCGTTCCAAAAAGACTGATCATCGGTTAATTCAGAAAAGGGCATAGGTTTGTAGCCTAAATCGCTATTCATTTTCAAAACAGCTAATCCCGTGGTAATACTAAATATTTTAGCATCTGGGAATTTGATTCTGGATTGATCAAAGATTTTCTGCTTAATCTGTTTTGCCAAGCCAATATTTCGATAATCGGGATCTACAATTAAGCCTGAATTGGCTACAAACTTAGCATGGCTCCAAGACTCAATGTAACAGAAGCCTGCAAATTGGTCTCCATCTAAAGCGATAACAGCATCACCCTTTTTCATTTTGGCGTTAATGTAGTCTGGCTCTCGCTTAGCGATACCAGTCCCCCTAATTTGAGCAGCTTTAGCAATAGCTTGGCAAATAATTTCAGCATAAATGCTGTGCGACTTATCAGCAATAAGAATTCTCATTGTGATTGATGTTTTAAAAATTAAAAAGAAATATTAAATTTTGGAAAGTAGAACCGAACACATCTAAGTTCTGAAAATAGAATAGCCCCTAAGGGCGACGAAATAGATTAGAAAAACTAATAGAAGTTATAGAACTATTAAAGCTAACTAGTGGATTTTTATATGTGATATGTATAAACATAATGATAAAATAAAATTATAATAATAAAATCTATAGCGTTGGAGAGATAAAAACTAGCTACAGCGGAGAATTCCCATTATTAGGAAATGTGGTATAATTTTATTTTTTAATAATATCATATTTCAAATATAGAATTATTATTCATATAACCAGTTAAAGATCAAATATTTATTCCAATTATTCGTATTAAACTAAAAATTGAAATAAGTCTGGCTTATTGTTTAAGTAATCTCCATAAAATTTGTTGTCTTTCATACGCTTTACTAAAGGATCAAAGTCTTCTTTCGATTTCAGTTCTAATCCTACTACTGCGGCACCGTTTTCTCTATTGGTTTTTTTAGTATATTGAAAATAAGTGATATCGTCATCAGGCCCTAAAATTTCAGCAACAAACTGACGCAAAGCTCCAGCCCTCTGAGGGAATTTGACAATAAAATAATGTTTTAATTGAGCATACAGCATAGCTCGTTCTTTTATTTCAGCAGTTCGCGTAATATCGTTGTTACTCCCACTTATAATACAAACTATATTTTTACCTTGAATTTCTTCTGCATAATGCTCTAAAGCAGCAATACTAAGAGCTGCTGCAGGTTCTGCGACAATAGCCTCTTTATTATATAAATCTAATATAGTCTGGCAAATATGACCTTCGTCTACAGTTATCATACCGTGCAAGTTTTGCTTAGCAATAGAAAAGGTCAAATCACCTACCCGTTTGACAGCCGCTCCGTCTACAAAGTTTTCAATTGTATTCAGTTCAATATTTTTATCATTCTTTATAGAATTTGACATGGAGGGAGCCCCTTTGGGCTCTACCCCAATTATTTTGGTAGACGGAGATAAATGTTTAAAAACAGAGGAAAGCCCTGACGCTAATCCACCGCCTCCAACGGGAAGAAACACATAATCTATTATTTTTTCTTCAGATTGGTTTATAATTTCAAGACCAACCGTCGCTTGTCCCTCAATGACCTTTGGATCGTTAAACGGATGTATAAAGGTCTGGTTTAATCTGTCGCGTTGTTCCATAGCTGCATGATAAGCATCATCAAAACTATCTCCAACCAAAATGATATTTATAAATTCTTCCCCAAACATTTCCACCTGATCTATTTTTTGATTGGGTGTTGTGGAAGGCATAAAAATTGTTCCTTTAATCTTTAAGATTTTACAAGAGAGGGCAACACCTTGGGCATGGTTTCCAGCACTAGCGCAAACAATTCCGTTTTTTATTTCATCTTCTAAAAGTGAAGACATTTTAGTGTAAGCGCCTCTTATTTTATAGGAACGAACTTGTTGTAAATCCTCTCTTTTGAAAAAAACATTGGAATTGTATTGTTTTGAGTATCTTAAATTATAGCTTAGAGGAGTAACAATAGCAACCCCTTTAAGATTTTCGGATGCTTTTATCACATCCTTAAGTTTTGGAAAATAAGCAGTTTCTACTTCCATTTTATAAAGTCACTTTTTCTTTAGATTCTTTTTTGAGACCTTTCATGGCTATCATGGCTGTTCTCAAGCGTTTACCTACCTTTTCGATAGGGTGATTTCTTATCTCATCATTTACTTCTATCAATTTAATGTTATCGAGTTCGTCTGCGTTAGGATAAGGCTGCCCAATAACTGAAGTATCTACAGATTCCATAAAATCGGCTAATAGGGGTTTGCTGGCATGATCAAATAAATAACAGCCATATTCTGCTGTATCAGAAATGACTCTGTTCATTTCAAATAATTTTTTCCTTGCAATAGTATTGGCTATTAAAGGTAATTCATGCAAAGATTCGTAATAGGCAGAATCTTCAATTATCCCAGCACTTACCATGGTTTCAAAAGCTAATTCAACTCCAGATTTAGCAAAAGCAACAAGAAGGACGGCATTGTCAAAATACTCTTGTTCATTGATATGTTGCTCGGTTATTTTTGTTTTTTCAAAAGCAGTTTCTCCTGTTTCAGCCCTCCATTTTAAAAGATTAGCATCATCATTAGCCCAATCTTCCATCATAGTTTTGGAAAAATGACCAGAAAGGATATCGTCCATATGTTTTTCAAATAAAGGTCTTAGAATAGTTTTTAATTCTTCGGAAAATTCAAAAGCTTTTATCTTGGACGAGTTGGAAAGACGATCCATCATATTGGTTATCCCCCCATGCTTTAGAGCTTCGGTGATGGTTTCCCATCCGTATTGAATTAATTTCACAGCATAGCTTGGCTCTATGCCTTCATCTATCATTTTGTCAAAAGATAAAATAGCACCAGTTTGTAACACTCCACAAAGAATAGTTTGTTCTCCCATCAAATCACTTTTCACCTCAGCAATAAATGAAGATTCTAGAACACCGGCTCTATCTCCACCGGTGGCTACTGCATAGGCTTTTGCGTGTTCCCAACCTTTCTGTTCAGGATCGTTTTCAGGATGAACTGCTATGAGAGTTGGAACCCCAAAACCTCTTTTGTACTCTTCTCTAACTTCTGTTCCAGGACATTTTGGTGCGACCATAATCACTGTGATATCCTTTCTTATGTCCATTCCTTCTTCTACAATATTAAACCCATGAGAATAACTTAAAGTTGAGCCTTTCTTCATCAGAGGCATAATACTTTTAATCACATTGGTATGTTGTTTATCTGGGGTTAAATTCAAAATCAAATCTGCCTCTGGGATCAAGTCTTGATAAGTTCCCACTTTAAAATCGTTTGACTTCGCATTTTTAAAAGAATCTCTCTCCTCATCAATAGCCCCTTGTCTAAGAGCATATGAAATATCAAGACCAGAATCCCTCATGTTAAGACCTTGATTTAAGCCTTGAGCTCCACAACCAACGATAACAATTTTCTTGCCTTTTAGAGCTTTTACTCCACCTTCAAACTCAGAAGATTCCATAAACCTACATTTACCCAACTCTTTGAGTTGTTGTCTTAAGGTAAGTGTGTTAAAATAATTCGCCATTTTACTATGTTTTAATTTTAAAATACTTTGAGCATTTCACTTATTTTCATTTCATCCTTGGTTACCGCTATGCGTCCAGATCGAGTAAATTGCATGATTCCAAAGGCTTTTAATTCCCTATGAAATAATTCGATGTCTTCTGTTCTCCCCGATTTTTCTAAAACAAAAAACTCTCGGTTCACGTGGACTATCTTTGCATTACTATCTTTAATGATGTTTTGAATTTGTCGTTCTTCAAAAAGGAATTCTGATTTTATTTTGAACAAACACGATTCTTGGTAAATGATTTCATCTTCTTTATGATAGTAAGCCTTGATCACTTCCACTTGTTTTTCTATTTGTCCGATGATTTTCTTCATTCGATCTTCGGACAATTTTACAACAATAGTCCATTTTGAAATATGGTCAATTTCAGAAGACGACGTATTAATACTTTCAATATTGATATGTCTTCGTTGAAAAATAGCAGAGATCCTATTTAGTAATCCGATGTTATTTTCGGTATAAATCGAAACGGTATAGGTTTTATTTTCGCACATATTATTCTAATCTTATTTCTGAAACACTCGCTCCTGAGGGTATCATTGGAAATACATTACCTTCTTTTTCAACACAAACTTCCAAGAAGTAAGGACCAACACTTGCCATCATTTCTTGAACAGCCGATTTTAATTCTGACCGCTTAGTTACTTTTTGAGCATCTATATAATACCCTTTAGCAATGGCCACGAAGTCTGGATTTGTCATTTCTGTAGAGGCATATCGTTTATCAAAAAACAACTGTTGCCATTGCCTTACCATACCCAAAAACTCATTGTTTAAGACCACTATTTTTAGGGGTATTCTTTGTTGAAACACAGTTCCTAATTCTTGAATAGTCATTTGATAACCTCCATCACCAATAATTGCAATGACATCGCGTTCTGGTGCAGCCATTTTAGCTCCAATAGCCGCTGGAAGAGCAAAACCCATAGTCCCTAATCCCCCAGAAGTAATATTACTTTTTGTAATATTAAAGTTTGAATATCGGCAAGCAATCATTTGATGTTGACCGACATCACTTACAATAGCGGCATTACCTTTTGTCTGGAGATTTATCTGATGAATAACTTCACCCATAGTAAGGCCTTCTTTTGTAGGATGAAGATCATTCTTGATAACTTTATCATATTCAATAGCATATAAATCTTTGAATTTCTGATGCCAATCGGTGTATGTTTTTTCTTCCAAATAAGGTAATAACTGAGTCAGACTATCCTTAGCATCGCCAAGAATTGCAATATCCGCAATAACGTTTTTATCGATTTCAGCAGGTTCAATTTCAAGATGAATGATTTTGGCCTGTTTGGCATAAGAATCCAAATTTCCTGTAACTCTATCATCGAATCTCATACCAATAGCAATAAGTACATCACATTCGTTTGTGAGCATATTGGGAGCATAATTACCATGCATACCGACCATACCAACATTCAACGGATGAGAAGTAGGTAAGGCGGAAGCTCCTAGGATAGTCCAAGCTGATGGAATACCTGATTTTTCAACTAGGGCTTTAAAAATTTCTTCAGCTTCACTCAAAATAACCCCTTGACCCCAAACAATAAGAGGCTGCCTTGCTGAATTTATTAATGCTACCGCTGCTTCAATTTGTTTTTTGTTCACAACAGGAACAGGCTTATAACTTCGTATGCCTATGCATTTTTGATAAGAAAAATCAAACTCTTCAAACTGAGCATCTTTGGTGATATCGATTAAAACAGGACCTGGTCTTCCACTTCTAGCAATAAAAAAAGCTTTTGCAAGAACTTTGGGAATATCCTCAGCTCTTGTAATTTGGTGATTCCATTTGGTAACAGGTGTAGAAATCCCTATAATATCTGTTTCTTGAAAAGCATCACTTCCTAATAAATGGGAAGACACTTGACCCGTAATGCAAACCAAAGGAGTAGAATCTATTTGAGCATCTGCAATACCCGTTACTAAATTTGTCGCTCCTGGACCTGATGTTGCTATGACTACTCCCACTCTTCCAGAAATTCTGGAATAGCCTTGAGCCGCATGAGTCGCTCCTTGTTCATGGCGAGCCATGACATGGTGAATTCGATCTTGATATTTGTAAAGTTGATCGTAAACAGGCATTATAGCACCGCCAGGATAACCATATAACGTATCTACTCCTTCTGCCATCAAACATTTCATTATGGCCTCACTACCAGAAATCCTTTCTATAGTGATTGCTTTTTCTTTTTTTTCAAGGGTATAACTTTCTTCCATTCGTGGCAATTTTTTTTCTTCTTTAACTATTTTTAAAATTCGTCTGTCACACACCCTTTTGATGCAGAATTGACCATTCTAGCATATTTATAAAGAACACCTCGTTTAAATTTTAAATTTGGTGCCTTCCAATTTTTTTTCCTTTTGATGAGTTCTTCATCAGACACCTCTAAATTGATACTGTTTGTCTCGGCATCAATAGTGATATAATCCCCTTCTTCAACAAGGGCAATCGTACCACCTTCTTGAGCTTCTGGAGTGATATGCCCAACTACAAAACCATGAGTTCCTCCAGAGAATCTTCCATCGGTAATCAAAGCAACATCTTTACCTAGACCTGCTCCCATAATTGCAGCGGTAGGTTTCAACATCTCTGGCATACCTGGACCTCCTTTAGGGCCTTCATAACGGATAACCACTACATCTCCTTTTTGAACTTTTCCATCTCTAATACCATCATTGGCTTTGTATTCGCCTTCAAAAACCTTTGCCTTACCTCGAAATTTTAAACCTTCTTTCCCTGTAATTTTAGCAACACTGCCCTCTTCAGCTAAATTTCCAAAAAGCATTCTTAGATGTCCTGAAATTTTAATGGGACTTTCTATTGGTTTTATAACCTCCTGACCTTCTTTAAGATCCTCTACATCAAGTAAATTTTCTGCTAATGTTTTTCCTGTCACGGTTAGGCAATCCCCGTAAATAAGTCCTTTTTTAAGTAAATATTTTAAAACTGCCGGAATTCCTCCTACCTCGTGTAAATCTTCCATAAGGTACTTACCACTAGGTTTTAAGTCTGCTAAAAAAGGAGTATTATCACTAATAGTCTGAAAGTCAGTTAAAGTGAAATCTATTTCAGCAGCTCTAGCGATCGCTAGAAAATGTAAAACAGCATTTGTAGATCCTCCTAAAATTGTAATTAACCGTATAGCGTTTTCTAAAGATTTTCTTGTAATTATATCTGAAGGTTTGATGTCTTTTTCCAATAAAACTCTCAACGCTTCACCAGCTTTTATAGACTCTTGTTTTTTTTGTGGACTGAGCGCTGGATTGGAAGAATTATAAGGTAAAGTCATTCCTAAAGCTTCTATAGAAGAGGCCATCGTATTAGCAGTGTACATTCCTCCACAAGCACCAGCCCCTGGACACGCTTTTTCTACAATGCTTTGGTATTCTTCTTCTTGCATGGTTCCAGCCACTTTACTTCCCCAGGCTTCAAAAGCGGAAACCACGTCCAGTTTTTTCCCATTATGACAACCAGAATCGATGGTTCCTCCATAAATCATAATGCAAGGTCTGTTGAGTCGAATCATCGCTATTAATGCACCGGGCATGTTTTTATCGCAACCTACGACAGTAATTAAACCATCATAACTCATAGCTTGAACAACAGTTTCCATGGAGTCTGCGATGATATCCCTAGAAGGTAGAGAGTAACGCATTCCTGGTGTGCCCATAGAAATTCCATCACTTACCCCGATGGTATTAAATATTAAACCTATAATATCTTTATTTGCTGTCCCTTGTTTAGCGAGTTTAGCGAGATCGTTTAGATGCATATTACAAGGATTCCCTTCGTATCCTGTACTAGCAATACCGATAATAGGTTTAAAAAAATCTTCTTTAGTTAGACCGATAGCATGCAACATAGCTTGAGCAGCTGGTTGAGTAGGATCTTGAGTAACAGTTTTGCTATACTTATTTAGTTCCATTATACCTGTTTCATTTTCAAAAATCAAATCTAAATTTTAAAGGGATGATGAATCTTTTGAAATGAGAGTATTTGTTAAATTCAATCACCAAAAAATAAACACAAAACATTGATATTCATATGTTTAATTAATACATATTGGAATACTCAACTCTTTATATTTTTAAATTTATTTTAAACGGGACGGATCATTTATCCCAGAATTTGATTTTGGAATGAATTGATAGCTTTTGAAGTGGAGAAGAAAAAGCCCTCTACAGGCATTAAATATTATTTAAGTATAAACACTATGTTGTACCAATTTAAACCTATAATACCGCAATAAATCGTTTTACCAAAACGAATTCGACACAGGCTTTTTTCGTCTGCTTTTTATCAAAAATAATTACCGTAACTAAAGTTATGCTAATTTTTTTGACTTCAAACAATCAAAAGACCTGTGCTGAGCTACGTCGTAGTATAATTCAATTTATTCATTCGACATTATAAATTTAATTTGACATTATTTGTATATTATATAGCTTCATCACTGTCGACTATCCAAGTTGCTGGGAAAAGTGAACTAAACGATTAACATGACTAGTTCATCATTAATAGCATCAATAGTAAATTCAGAAGAAAATATAATCTGCTAAAAACTCAACTCCTTTTGTTGAGTAAAATTGATTTGAGTTCATCATAAGTAGAGATTTGTGTAGACTTTTTCTCTTTGTCAATCACAGCTTTTATCTGTGATGGTAACTCTACTTTCGTTTGAATAGCTTTTTCTACAGTCTCTAAAAATTTGCTAGGATGAGCGGTCTCTAAAAAAACACAGTGGGTATCAGGATGTTTTTGTTGGTACTCTTTTGCAGCTAAAAAACCAATAGCTCCATGCGGATCTGCTATATAATTATAATCGTTATAAAGCTCTTTAATCCCATCTATAGTAGAATCATCTGAAAAACTACTCGAAGACAGGTGGGCCTTGAGATTGCTAAATTCGTTTTTGAATATTTCCTGAATTCTAATAAAATTACTAGGATTACCAACATCCATAGCATTACTGATGGTTGGTACCGTGGGTTTTGGCTGATAATTTTCAGTTTCTAAATAGTCTGTAACAACTTGATTACTGTTGTTGGCGGCAATAAAATGATGAATAGGTAAGCCTAATTTTTGAGCCATAAATCCAGCACAAATATTTCCAAAATTACCACTAGGAACAGAAAAAACAATTTTTTTATGATTTTTATAAAGCTGTTTATAGGCAAAGAAAAAGTAAAACATTTGAGGCAACCAACGCGCCACGTTAATAGAATTAGCCGAAGTGAGTTGAATATGATCTGTAATTTGACGATCTAAAAAAGCTTTCTTAACCATATCCTGACAATCATCAAAAAAACCATCGACTTCCAGAGCTGTAATATTTTGTCCCAAAGTAGTGAGTTGTTTTTCTTGTACTTTACTCACTTTCCCCATTGGGTAAAGTATAATCACCTTAACCCCTTCAACTCCAATAAAACCGTTGGCGACGGCTCCTCCAGTATCTCCAGAGGTAGCAACCAAAACCGTTATATCATTTTTTTCTTCAGAATTGAAAAGCCGGAGGCATCTGGACATAAATCTTGCTCCAACATCTTTAAAAGCCATCGTTGGTCCATGAAATAACTCCAGCGAAGAGATGTTCTTATCTAAAGTAACCACTGGAAAATCGAAACTAAGAGTTTCAAATATCATTCGTTTTAATTCATCTTTTGAAATTTCTGGTGTAACAAATTGCTGAATAGCTTCAAAAGCAATCTCCTCATAAGATAAATCACCTATGGATTCGAAGAATGAATTTGGTAATGGTTTTATTGAGGTTGGAAAATATAAGCCTTTATCTGATGCTAGTCCTTTGATGACCGCTTCTTTAAAACTTACCTCTGGTGCTTGTTTGTTAAGTGAATAAAAATTCATTTTAGTATTATTTTTTATAGACTTATGCCTCTATGATCTTAATGCCTTTTGAGTTGATTTTGGAAACATAGGTTTCAAATTGAACGGTAGTCTTGGTATATACTTTGCACATAGCATCTTCAACTGCTTTTGCTATTTTTTCTCCTTTGGATAAAGCAAAAATTGAAGGTCCAGAACCAGAAATACCAATTCCAAGAGCTCCTGAAGCTAAAGCAGCAAATTTTATATCTTCAAAACGAGGAATAAGCTTACTGCGGTAAGGCTCTACAATGCTATCATGAAGAGACCGCTGCAAGAGTTCATAATCTCCATTATGTAAGGCATGGACTAAACTCCCCAAGTTTGACCACTGTGCAATAGCATCGTGCAATGGAACAGATTTTGGTAAAATAGCTCTGGCTTCAGCAGTTTTAATCTCAATTTGAGGATGTATAATGGTAGCATAAAGCTCATCTGGGATTGGAAGCTTTAAAATTTCTAAAGGACAAAGACTTTTCACCAATGTAAAGCCACCAAAAATGGCTGGGGCTAGATTATCAGCATGTTCACTTTGACTTGCTAAGGCTTCACCTTTCATTGCAAAACGAGTCAATTCTGTTTTGGTATAAGGTCTTCCCATTAGTTCATTAATAGCAAACACGCTACCTGCAGCACTTGCAGCACTACTTCCTATTCCGCTACCTGGTTTTATAAATTTATAGATTTCAATTTCAAAACCACAGTCTGGTTTTAAGTCATCGATGAGCGCTTGCGCAGAAACTCCAGCTACATTTTTATGTGCTTCAAAAGGCAAATCAAAACCTTCAATCTTTGTTATTTGGATGCCTTTTTCTGAAGATATTCTCACGACCATTTCGTCACCAACAGTCTCTAAGCAGAACCCCAAAACATCAAACCCACAGGATACGTTAGAAACTGTACCTGGAGAAAATATGCGTATTTCTTTATTCAAAACCACTCTATTTTATAAGGTTATCAAGAGTTTTACTCTTTTTTAATTCAATTTATCTATTGCTTACTCTTATGATATCTGCAAAGAGTCCAGAGGCTGTAACCTCTGCTCCTGCACCGGCACCTTTTACAAGGATAGGCTGTTCTGGATATCGCTGAGAATAAAACATAACGATGTTATCTTTTCCTTCTAAATTGTAAAAAGGATGACCTTGAGGAATCTCTTTTAAAGCGACATTAGCTTTTCCTTGGTTAAATTGTGCAACATATTTCAATTGGGAGTCGTTAGCTTGTGCAGAATCGAATAGGTCTTGAAAATGCTTTTCATCTTCGATAAGTGTCTTATAAAAATCGGCCACACTGTCGCTGTTTAGATTGGCTTGAGTCAAAAAAGAGTCGTTAGCAATATCATCTAGATTCATTTCATAACCGCTTTCCCTTGCAAGAATAAGTATCTTTCGAGCGACATCTACACCGCTTAAATCTATTCTAGGATCTGGTTCTGTAAATCCTTCTGCTTGGGCTTGCTTTACGACATCATGAAATTTTGTTGAACTGTTGAAATTATTAAAAACAAAGTTTAAACTTCCAGATAAAACAGCTTCAATAGATGTTATTTTGTCTCCTGAAGCCACTAAATTATTTAGCGTATCAATTATAGGTAAGCCAGCTCCGACATTGGTCTCAAACAGAAATGAAGCATTGTATTTTTTGGCAAGGTCTTTAAGATTTTGATAATTTTTGTAATCACTAGAACAAGCAATCTTATTACAAGCAACTACGGAAATACTTCGTTTTAAATACTCTGAATACATGTTGGAAACAGATTCACTTGCTGTAATATCTATAAAGATGCTGTTTCGTTTATTCAATAAAGTAGTTTTCTCTAAAAAACTATGAAGGGATGCTGGTTCGCCAGATAAAAGCAATTTTTTCCAGTTTTCTAATTGAATGCCTTCGTCATCAAAAACCATTTTTTTAGAATTCGAAATTCCTATAACTCTCAAATTAACATGCAATTCTTTTTTTAAAAATTTACGCTGTTGATGAATCTGAGACAACAATCGTTCTCCAACATTTCCTACACCAGCAATAAAGACATTAAGCTGTTTCGTTTTAACTTCAAAAAAAGTTTCATGAAGAGAATTCAAGGCCTTCTTGACGTCTTTTTTAAAGATAACTGCCGATATATTTTTTTCAGATGCTCCTTGAGCTATTGCTCTAACATTAATATTATTCTTTCCCAAAGCACTAAACATTTTGCCGCTTATACCTTGGTGGTTTTTCATATTATCCCCGACCACAGCGACAATTGACAAGTCTTTTTCAACAGTTACAGGTCTGATTTTGCGTTTTGAAATTTCATATTCAAATTCCTCATCTACAGCAGTGGCGGCAAGCATTGCATCATATTCTGAAATTCCGAAGCAAATAGAATGCTCTGAGGAAGCCTGAGTAATAAAAATGACATTGATTTTTTCAAGCGCTAAAACTTCAAACAAACGTTTAGAGAAGCCTGGAATGCCAATCATTCCGTTGCCTTGGAGCGTAAGCAAAGCAATATTATCTACGCTGGATATTCCACTCACTACATTAGCTCTAAGCCCTAGGTTACCTTGAGTTTTGATTAAAGTCCCTTTATCATTCGGCTTTAGCGTATTTTTAATTAAAATTGGTATTTCTGAGTCCAAAGCTGGCTGTATTGTAGGTGGAAATAAAACCTTAGCCCCAAAATGAGACAACTCCATGGCTTCTTGATAAGACAATACTTCTATAGGAGAAGCTTGTTTCACGAGCTTAGGATTAGCGGTATACATGCCGCTAACATCAGTCCATATTTCTAGTTGTTTTACTCTAAGAGCCGCAGCAATAATAGAGGCTGTAAAATCTGATCCTCCTCGACCAAGAGTGGTTATTTCTCCAATATTAGATTTTGAAACAAACCCTGGAAGAATTGTAAGCCTATGGCTTTCTTGAAAATAGTCTTGAATATTTTTGTTGGTTACCAAGTAATTAACATCTGCTTTTGTAAACATAGAATTGGTCACAATAAGGTCCTGACTATTTTTTCTTACAGCGTCAATACCTCTTGCCTTAACGGCTTCTGTAATAATAAATGAAGACATTAATTCTCCAAAACTCACCAGTTTATCGGACGTTTTAGGCGTTAATTCATTGATAAGAAAAATCCCATCCAACAAATTTTTCAAATAGTTTAATTCACTTGATAAATAATCTTGAGCCATTTCATTACCAGATGGAATTAATTCTGAAAGAATTTTAAAATGAGTATTTTTTATAGCTTCAAATTCAGTAATATAGTCTTCATTTTTATTTAAAGCTAGTAAGCCAGAATTAAGTAGTTTATCTGTAACACCGCCTATAGCTGAAACTACACAGATCACTTTTCCTTTTTTTGAATAACTTTCTAGAATATCCATAACCTTAGTTATGTTTTCTGTGTTACATACTGAAGATCCTCCAAATTTTAATACATCCATGACCGTCATTTTTTCGTTACTGAAAAACAAATTTTTAGTTAAAATAATATACAAATCACGGTTAATTTATTTTCATCAAAAAGAGTTTATAGCTCTTTTCGATGAAAATAAATGATTCTAAACAAAAGCAGCATTTTGCTGAAAATATATTAAAGAAATGAGTTTAAATTAATATATCTACAACACCAAATTAAGTTTGTTATGCTAAATGAATAAATTTGATTATACCACGAGGTAGATCAGCATAGGTTTTTTGATTGATTAAAGTTAAAATCACCCTAGCTTCAAATTGTTTTGATAAAAACCAAGTGAAAGAAAAACAATTTATTGGGACATTAAAGGTTTAAATCAGTATTGGGATAGGTTTGTTTTAATAGAATTTGAAGGCGATATTTATGTCAAAATAAAAAAATCCACTAATGATGACTAAAGAAGAGTTTATAAAATTTGAGATATAAAGAAATTTAGGCTTTAAGACGACCCAAAATCTGCATTCATTAACAATCATTCTTTGGTAAGTCTCTTTTCTTTTATAAACCTCTTTTAAAACATAGAGACTAAATTCTTAAAATTCTTGATCAACAAATAAAAGTTTAAAAAAATTAATAAAGAGTAAACTAATCTTTACTAAGCTTCGAAACTTCTTTCAAAGTGACCTGAGCAAGATCTCTATCTTCATTACCAAAGTTATTCATTATATAATTCATCACATCGGCAACTTCTCTATCGGTAAGCCCCATAGAGGTCATATAGTTATTGTATGTCTTTCCATTAACTTCAATTTCCCCTTTAAGTCCATATTTGACAGACTTAATGCTTTCTATTCTTTTTTCTGAAAGCCAATTTGAGTTTGCTAAAGGCGGATATATACCTTCAACCCCCTCTCCTTTAGATAAATGGCAACGCATACAAAAGCCTAAATATACCCCTTGTCCATCTTTAATGCTTTGTTTTAGATCTTTTTCCTGAAGAATAGGAAAATAGTTTGAAGAATTTTCAGATTCAACTTCAGGACTGGTATAGTATGAATTAAAGACGATGTAAAATAATACAAACACATATTTCATACTTAAGATTTTGGAAGCATTTTAACGATGCCAACCCCTTCTATACCAACATAAATAAAACCATCTGTGCCTTGTTTTACACTTCTCACTCGCCCAACATTATTTAAAAGTTTTTCTCTTTTCTGAACACCATTTTCGTTGATAACCAAATGTTCTAAGTATTGAAACTTAAGGGAACCAGCTAGTATATTGCCTTTCAATTTTGGATATTTATCTGAAGTGACAAAGGTCATTCCACTAGGAGCAATGGAAGGTACCCAATAATAAAATGGCTGTTCCATGCCTGGTTGTGAAGTTTGGTCTGTCAACTCGGTACCGTTATAATTGATTCCATAACTGATGACAGGCCAACCGTAATTCGCGCCTTTTTTAATAATATTGATCTCATCACCTCCTCTTGGACCGTGTTCATGAACCCAGATTTTACCAGACTTTGGATGCATTTCCATGCCCTGAGGATTTCTGTGACCATAAGAATAAATAGCTTTAATTGCATTTTCATCAGTATAAAAAGGATTATCTCCAGGAATAGAACCATCATCGTTAAATCTATAGATCTTACCTCCATCTCTACTGATGTCTTGAGGGTTTAATTCCCTCTCCCCTCTTTCTCCAACAGACATATATAAGTACCCGTCATTATCAAACTCCAATCGACTACCAAAATGAACCCCTTTTGTTGTATTTGGCGATGCCTTGTAGAGAGTCTCCATATTAGAAAGTTGTCCATCGATAAAGTCGGCTTTTACAAGTGCTGTATGACCTCCATCTTCATCACCTAAAGTAGATGCATGTGTAAAGTATATCCAGGGTTTTTGTGGATAATCTGGATGAATTTTCACGTCTAATAATCCCCCTTGCCCTCTGTTATATACATTCGGCACATCAGCAACTTTAGTGGTCGTTCCGTTTTTGTGATAATAAATTTGGCCCTCTTTTGAAGTTGCTAAAAAGCTTCCATCTTCAAAAAAATCCAATCCCCATGGTATTTCTATATCTGCGATAATGACTTCATGAGAATAATCTTCTTCTAAAGTATCAATTGTACTATCGCTTTGAGCACAAGCAATAATGCTAATACCTAACAATCCAAGAGTCAATGCTTTAATATTCATCACCTAAAAGTTTAAATTGAATTTCGAAAATAGATCTTTATTTCAGACTTAATTAAGAAAGATTTATTGTTTTGCTTCTAGGTTTTCAATTTTCGTTTGAAGCTCATTGATAGTTTTTTCTTGATCATCGATTATCCGCTTGCCATTCATATATAAAAAAACAGCCATTAGCGCAGATAAAACAAAAAGATATAAATAGATATTTTTAGCCATTACACTTCAATTTTTAAGTTATCGTATGACAGAAAAACTCCTTCTGGTAATTCATTTTGAACGTCATCATGAAATCCCATGTGATGACTTATATGAGTAAAGTAAGCTCTTTCAGGCTTTAAATAATCAACCACATCCAAAGCTTGTTTCAAATTCAAATGGGATCTGTGTTCTTCTTTTCTTAAAGCATTCAACACTAGAGTTTTCACACCTTTAAGCTTTTCTAATTCTTCATCTGGAATGATCTTGGCATCTGTTACATAAGCGAAATCACCAAATCTAAAGCCATAAACTTGAAGTTCTGGATGGTAAACATTCATAGGAATAACTTCTTTGTTCCCTATTAAAAAAGGTGAATCATCAATAATAGTGGTGTCTAAAGTTGGTGCACCAGGATATTTATTTTCAGTTTCGAATACATATTGAAACCTTTGTTTTAAACTCTTTAAAACTCTTTTATGAGAATAAATTGAAATATTACCTTGCCTAAAATAAAATGGCCTAATATCATCAAGACCAATAACGTGATCGTTATGTTCGTGAGTGAATAAAATACCATCTATTTTTTTTACATTATTGGCTAACATTTGCTGCCTAAAGTCTGGACCACAATCAATTACATAGGAAAAGTCTTCCCACTCTAGAAGCACTGAAACCCTTAAGCGCTTGTCTTTTGGGTTTTTACTTAAACATACTGGATGATCACTGCCTATAATGGGAACTCCCTGCGAAGTCCCTGTACCTAAAAATGTTACCTTCAAAACGTTATTTTTCATACAAAACTATAGTTTTTTTTTCTTAAGATAAGAGTATTACCTATTTTTGTTGTGAGTTTAAAAACTGTTTAAGACTTCATAAAATTTCAGCTTATGTCTATTACAATAATGGGTGACAAAGACTTTGAAAGTGCACTTTCCATCAAAGACAAGTCCTTAAGAATAAACCTCAACGAAAATATTTACGGAACTTTTGCTGAAATTGGTGCTGGCCAAGAGACCGTGAGGAATTTTTTTCGTGCTGGTGGCTCCTCTGGAACCATAGCAAAGACTATGAGTGCCTACGACAAGGATTTTAGTGATGCTATCTATGGTATTGAAGAAAATAGACGCTATGTTACAGAAAGTAGACTTCAGAAGATGCTGGACCACGAGACCAATCTAATTGAAGAAAGGATTCACAGAAGTAAACATCCAAACAAATTATTTTTCACCTATGGGAATACAGTCGCTACTATAGATTTTGCAAAGCGTTATAAAGGCCATGGATGGGTTGGAATCAAATACCAATTAAAGCCTAAATCTGAATATAACAAAATAGCCTTACATATTCGTTTTAAGGAAAATGATGCCAGATTACAGCAAAACACATTGGGAACTTTAGGAACGAACCTTATATATGCAGCTTACTATGCCCATAATAATCCTAAGCAAATCCTAAATGAACTTTATGACCATTTACATAAAGATCAGATAGAAATTGATACCATAAACTTTTCTGGACCTGTTTTTAAAGAAGTAGATAATAGGTTAATGAGTTTACAATTGGTAAAAAACGGCATGACAGAAGCCGTTATGTTTGCCCCAGATGGCAATAATATTTTGCCGGCTAAAGCTTTATATAAAAAAAATATCTTAGCCCTAAGAGGGAGCTTTAGGCCGGTCACTAAAGTAAATATGGATATTTATGATACCGCTTTGGAACTTTTTGAAAAGGAAAAGAAAGTTAAAAAAGAAAATATCCAAGCCGTATTTGAAATTACATTATCCAACTTAAGATCTGAAGGAGAAATAAACGAAGAAGACTTTATGGATAGAGCGAAGCTACTTTGCTCACTAGGTCATACAGTTATGATTTCAAACTTTCAAGAATACTATAAACTTGTAGAGTACTTTTCTAATTATACCAAAGAAAGAATGGGCCTTGCTATGGGTGTCAATAATCTTATAGATGTTTTTGACGAAAAGTATTACAGACACTTAAGCGGAGGAATTCTTGAAGCTTTTGGTAAACTATTTTTTAAAGATTTAAGGGTTTATTTATATCCTTATAAGGATCCAAAAACAGAAAAAGTAACTGATAGTGACAACTTAAAAGTTCACCCTCGTATGAAAGAGCTTTACAAATTCTTTAAGCATAACGGAAGAGTTGTTGATATTGAAAATTATGATAAAAATATTTTAAGTATATTTTCTCGAGATATTCTGCAAAAAATTTCAAACGGTGAAAATGGTTGGCAGGAAGCTTTACCTGAAAAAACCGCTAAAATGATCGAGGAACAAGAGCTATTTCAAAGAGAATATAAAAAAACATCTGAAAAAGTAGGCTTTTAAAATCTTTTTTAAATTTTACATTGAAAGCTGCTAAGGAAAACTTAAGCAGCTTTTATTTTAACTGTTTTTCCAAAAGTATGATGTAAACAAAATCAATACTGTAAACAATTCTAACCTGCCCAACAGCATTAAAAAGGAGCTCCAAAATTTACCAAATACAGAAAGTGAAACATAATTATCTACAGGACTAAGTTCTCCAAAGGCTGGCCCAACGTTTCCTAGAGAGGATGCAGAGGCTCCTAAAGCAGTTTCAAAATCTAGTCCAGTTCCTGCAAAAACTGCAGCACCTATGATGAAAGAAAGAGAATATAATATAAAAAACCCCAAAACATTATAGACGATTTTTTGGTCTACAGAGGATCCTTTATATCTCACTGGAAGGATAGCGTTAGGGTGAAGTATCCTTCTAAACTCTTGAAATCCATTTTTGATCATAATAAGATGTCTTATGACTTTTATTCCACCTGAAGTTGACCCTGCAGACCCTCCGAGAAAAAACAACCCAAAGAATAAAACAGTAAGTAAAGGTGTCCATAAGGTATAATCCGCAGAGACGAATCCTGTTGTGGTTATTATAGCGAGGACTTGAAATAAGCCATGACGTATAGCACTTTCAATTTCACCAAAAACCATAGGATATTCTATACTCGCACTAGTTGGATCTGAAACATAATAGATCGATAATGAGGTAAATGCAGTAGCCCCAAGAATAAATAAGAAATACCATTTAAATTCTTCATTATGAAGAACATTAGTTATTTTACCTTTAAACGCATAATAGCTTACTACAAAATTGGTACCTGCCAAAAACATAAAAAATATAACGATGTATTGTATGGATGGATTGTCATTCCAATAGGCTAAATTTGCATTTTTTGTTGAAAATCCTCCAGTAGAAAGTGTGCTAAGAGCATGATTGCACGCATCGAACCAAGTCATACCAGCAACTTTGAGTAGAATTGTTTCTGAGATGGTATATCCAAAATAAATGAGCCATAAACGTTTAGCTGTATCTGCTATTTTAGGCTTGACTTTATCAGCACTAGGACCTGGAGATTCTGCAGAAAACAATTGCATCCCTCCAATTCCAAATAAAGGTAATATGGCTACAGCAAGAACGATAATTCCCATACCCCCTATCCAATGCGTAAGGCTTCTCCAAAGTAAAATACCTTCTGGCAGTGCCTCGATATCGTTTACAATTGAAGCTCCTGTAGTGGTATATCCCGACATTGTTTCAAAAAAGATATTTTCAATTCCCTTTATTTCTCCAGACAAAGCGTACGGCAGCATTCCACTCAACACCATAAAGAGCCAACCTAAAGTCACAATTAAATATCCTTCTCTCTGGGAAATATCTTTGTCGTGATTTTTAGTAAAAAACATCGCTAAAAGACCAATAAATATTGAAATAATAGCTGAGACCGCGATGGAAAACGCTACAGACTCCTGAGAAAACCAGCTATAAATAGCGGGTATAAGCATAAAGCCCCCATTAAAAACAAGGAGCACGCCCATGATATGCGCAACTATTTTAAAATTCAAATTCAACACATTAACAGAATAAATTCTCTACACTTTTTATAGACTTAGGAAGTGTACACACAACAATCCTGTCTCCTTCTCTAATTTTAAAATCACCAAGAGCAATTATTCCTTTGCCATCTCTTATTACACCACCAACGACAGCTGTTCGAGGGAAATTGATGTCAATGATTTTACTGTTGGTCACTTTTGAATTTGCTTTTACCACAAACTCAAGTAATTCAGCATTCATATTATTGAGTTTTGTCATAGCAATAACATCTCCTTTTCGTAAATATCTAAATATACTATTGGCGGCCAATAGTTTTTTATTAACCAATGAGTGAATCCCAATGGAATGGCTCAATTGAAAATAATCTACATTTTCAACCAAAGCTATGGTTTTTCTTACGCCTTTAGAGTTAGCCACTAGGCAAGTGATAATGTTTGTTTCAGAATCCTCAGTCACAGCAATGAAGGCATCCATTTTACTGATGTTTTCCTCTTTTAAAATTTCAACATTTCTACCATCAGCATTAATTATCAAAGCATCTGGTAAAACATTGGCTAGGTGAGTCGCCTTCTTGAGATCTTTCTCTATAATTTTGACTGCAAATTTCTCCTTGCAAAGTTTTTCGGCAAGTGTTTTACCAATATTACTACCACCCAAAATCATTACTTTTTTTATAGATCGCTTTTCTGCTCCAGTAAGTTTATACAACTCTTCAACTCCTTCAGAATCTGTAATAAAATAAACTCTATCTCCTCTTTTAAAAATAGTGTCTCCCCGGGGCATGATAGTAAGTTGAGTTCCATAGCGCTGTAAGGCTATCGGTACAAAGTGTAAACCTGGGAAAATGTCAGCGGCTTCTTGTACCGTGTTACCTATAAACGGTGCTTTAGACCTCAAGGTAAGCCCAATCATAGTAAGGGCACCGTCATCAAATTTAAAAGTATCTGTAAAGGCAGATTGGTTTAATAGCATTTCCACTTCCTTAGCTGCTAGAGATTCAGGGGATATCATTTCATCAATCCCTAAAGCTTTCATGTCTATAACTTTTTCACTCCCCAATTGGTGAGATTCCAAGAGCTCTTGGTTAGAAACTCTAGCGACAGTTCTACCAGCTCCCATCTGTTTAGCAAAAACACAAACGGATATATTGATAGACTGGTTGGAAGTAACAGCAATAACCATATCTGAATGAACAACATCTGCCTCTTTCAATGAACTTGGAAGGGTCGCATCGCCTAAAATCGTTTTGATATCTAAATGTTTATTGGCGTACTCTAATCTATCTTCATCAATATCTAAAAGAGTAATAGCGTGAGATTCATAAGAGAAAAGTTTGGCAAGATGAAAACCAACTTCTCCAGCACCAGCAATAATTATTTTCATAAGTACAAAATTAAGGTAAAATTTTAAAAAAGTACCATTAACTACTTATATATTGGACAAAGGTATTCTTTAGAAGATGTATCTTCGCCAAAAACAATAGGCTATGAGTAAGGACGTTAAGCCCTACAAAGATTCTGAAGTAGAAAAGAAAAAACAAGTCGAACAGATGTTTGATAATATTTCAGGAAACTATGACGGTTTAAACCGTGTTATTACTTTCGGTATAGACCTTAAATGGAGAAAAAAAGTAATAGAGATGGTGAAAAAAACCAATCCTAAATACATTTTGGATGTCGCCACTGGTACTGGAGATTTAGCTATTGCTATGGCAGATTCTGATGCCGAAAAAATTATTGGACTTGATATTTCTGCTGGTATGCTTCAAGTTGGGAAAGATAAAATTCAGAAAAAAAAGTTGAACAAACGCATTGAAATGGTTCAAGCTGATTCTGAAAATTTACCCTACCCAGATGACACTTTCGATGCTATTACAGTTGCTTTTGGTGTTCGTAATTTTGAAAATTTAGATAAAGGCCTATCTGAAATTTATCGAGTCCTTTCTCCTGGAGGCCTCTTTGTCATCCTAGAAACATCAGTCCCCACTAAATTTCTTTTTAAACAAGGCTATAAAGTTTACTCTAACTACATATTACCTAACATTGGAAAACTTTTTTCTAAAGACAAAAGCGCCTATCAATATTTAAGTGAAAGTGCCTCTGTTTTTCCTTTTGGAGAAAAGTTCAACAATATTTTAAGGAAAGTTGGGTTTACAGATGTAGAAAACCTTCCACAAACATTTGGAGTTTCTACAATTTATTCCGCAACAAAAAAATGATTATGAGGCTTATTTTTCTACTGGTTTTTTTATTGGGTTTTAACTATGTAAATGCTCAACTTTTCAGTGAAGAAAAGGTTCTTAATAAAGAAAATTTGGATAAAAAAAGATGGTCCTGGGGCTATTTCCTTGGATTTAACATGTACGATTTCCAAATTAAATATAAAACCCAAGGAGAAGAGATAACAGTTGAAAAAAGTCCTAGTTTTAGTGTGGGGTTAATCGGAAACTTAAGGCTTAATGATTATGTAGATTTAAGACTAGAGCCAAGTGTTGTATTTGCCAATAGAAATTTAAATTTTCCCAATTTCGAGGACCAAGGTGATAAATTTAGGGAGGTGAAGTCTTCTTACATCCACATCCCTTTGCTCTTAAAATTTTCGACCAAGCGAATCAATAACTTTAAACCTTTTGTTATTGGAGGCGCTTCTATATCTCATAATTTATCCAGTAATGAAGACAATCCACAGGATAACTCTGCTGGCCAATTCCGTCTAAAAACTCAAAATTATTATTATGAAGTAGGTTTTGGAATAGATTTTTATTTTGATTATTTCAAATTCACCCCATCAATTAGAGGTGTTTTTGGGATGGGCGATGAGCTAGTTAGAGACGAAGATTCAAATAGTCTATGGACCGCTAATATTGAATCTTTAAAAACCAGAGGGATTTTTATCAACTTTACGTTTCAATAACTTATCTACGCTTGAATTCACTAAGCAAGATGGCTCCTGCCATAGCTACATTCAGACTTTCCGCACTTTTCACAACACCATGTCTTGGTATAGATATCTTAGCATCCAGCTGGGAGTTAATTTCCGAGCTAATACCGTTGGCTTCATTTCCTAAAACTATAATGGCGTTTTTAGTTTTTAATGAAGTTTCATAAATATTTTCTCCATCCATAAAAGCTCCATATTTAAAATTGGACGTGCTTAATAGGTAAGACTCTAGATCTGTAAAAATAACCTTTACCCTTGTTAGAGATCCCATGGTAGCTTGAACTACTTTAGGGTTAAAACAATCTACTGTATCCAAAGAGCAAATCAACTGCTTTACTCCAAACCAATCGCACATTCTAATTATAGTTCCTAAATTCCCAGGATCCCTTATGCTATCCAAGGCAAGAGTCAGCTCCACTTTTTCATCGGGAACAGAAGATTTAGGAATCTCAAAGACTGCCAATGCAGTTTGAGCTGTTTTAAGATTTGAAATTTGCTGTAGATCTTTTTCTGAAATAATATGACTTTCACCTTCTTCAATATGAAAAATATCTGCTATTGAATATAATGCATTAAGCCTGAATGGACTTATTAGAAATTCTTTGATTACTTTTACACCTTCAGCTACAAAAAGACCGTTTTCCAATCGGTGCTTTTTTTTATTTAAACTTTTTATGAGTTTAATTTGATTTTTACTAAGCATTTAGAATTACATTTTTGAAAACAGGAAACACTTGAACTATAGACTCACAAAACTACCATTAATTCTTCTAATAGTAGTCCTGTTTTTTTCTTGTGATGCAACTAGAAAGCTAAAGAATAATGAGTTTTTAATTACAGAGCAATCTATTTACAGCAAAGATTCTCTAGTCATAAAAAGAGAACTTTACAATCAGTTATCTCAGCAAGTCAATTCCAAACTTCTTAGCTTTCCTCTTAAACTTCATATTTATAATTTAGGTCAACGCAATCCTGAAAAGCGATTTATAAATTGGATAAATAAGAAAGACAAAAGATCAGATAAGTTAGTTTCATTTTTATCAAAACGCCAAGTAATTCAATTGAAAAAATATTGGATTAATATCAATAATTCTATTAAAAAAACAGGAGAAGTTCCAATTATTTTTGATAAAACCAAAACTGAAAACTCACTTAAAAAATTAGAATCTTGGTATTGGAACAAAGGTTGGTTTAATGCAAAAGCTGAATACTCGGTAAAGACTGACTCTATTAGACAGACAGTTGAAATCAATTACACTGTTAATCCTGGCTTCTTATACCTTATAGATTCGATTTCAGAAAATATTGAATCTCCTTCCGCAGATTCTTTATATCAAATTATCAAAAAAAACTCAAAAGTTAAAGTAGGTCAACCTTACAATACCATTCAGTTTAATATTGACAGAGATCAAATCAGCACCTATTTTAGAAATCATGGACTCTATCATTTTGAGAAAGAGTTTATTACCTACTACGCTGATACAATTAATAATGACAAAAAAATAAACCTCGAATTAAACATTTCCAACCGCAGCGTTGACGTGAGGGATACCGTTGCATCCATTCCGTTTAAGGTTCATAAAATAAGTGAAGTCAATGTCTTTTCAGATTATGACGGAACGTCTACCAAAATAGAAGATTCATTGCGCTTAAAAGGTTTAAATATTTTTAGTTTTGGAAGCCTAAAGATCAAACCTCAAGTCTTGTCTGACTTTATTTTTATTAAAAAAGATAGTGTTTATAGGGATGTAGATAGGACAAGAACAAACAATAGAATTTCTGAAACTCGAATTTTCAAATACCCAAATATTCTTTATCAAGAAGACCCAAGAGATACTACCGGCACAGACCTAATAGCCAATGTTCTCTTAACTCCAAAGGAGAGATTTTCTACCAACTTTAGTGTGGACGTAAGCCAAAGTAATATTCAAGAATTTGGTATTGGTTTTAACACTTCTATTTTAGCAAGAAATATTTTTAGAGGGGCAGAAACTTTAGAGCTTTCAGGAAGAGGAAATTTTGGTGCTTCCCGAGATTTATCAAATTCTGAGGATCAATTTTTGGACATTCTAGAGTATGGAGCAGATCTAAGACTGAATTTTCCTAGAATTATCTTTCCTTTCTCGATTCAAAGCATCATAAACAAAAGGATGTCTCCATTTACTTCGGCAAGTGTTGGGTTTAGTACGCAAGAAAACATAGGTTTAGATCGAAGAAATTTGAATGCTACTTTTGGCTATCGCTGGAAACCTAAAGAAAGAAGGTCTTATCAATTCAATTTAATGAATGTTCAGTTTGTAAATAATTTAAATGTAGATAACTTTTTCAACGTCTTTAGAAATTCTTACACAGAGTTAAATGAAATAGCAATAGCTAATATAGGGCAGGTGAATCCAGAATTCCTAGTCGGAAATAATGAAGGTGATTTCAACCTCATTATTCCTCAAGGTGCTGAAGGCTTTATTAATTCTATTAATAACGGAACAACCAGACTAAATGTTGATGAACAACAAATAGCGAATTCATTAATAGAAAGAAAAGAACGCCTAACAGAAAATAACCTTATAATCGCTTCTGATTTTGTGTACGACTACAGTTCAAGACAGAATATTTATGATGAAAACTTTTCACAATTTAGAGCTAAGTTAGAATGGGCTGGAAACCTCTTGTCTGCTTTAGCCAAGCCCTTGGGTTTAGAACAAACTGAGGCTGGAAATTATAGATTATTTGGCGTTCAGTTTTCTCAGTATGTCAAAACAGAGCTTAACTACATAAAGCATTGGGATTTGGGCAACCAACGCGTTATTGCAACAAGAGCTTATGGAGGTATTGCCATTCCTTTTGGAAACGCAAACTCGATTCCATTCCCAAGAAGTTTTTTTGGAGGTGGCCCCAATGACAACAGAGGATGGAGACCTTACGATCTTGGACCAGGAAGCACCAATGCTGTGAATGATTTTAATGAGGCTAATTTTAAATTATCCTTTAATGCAGAATATAGGTTTAATCTTTTTGGTTCACTAAACAGTGCTTTATTTATAGATGCAGGTAATATCTGGAATGTATTAGATAATGTAGAAGACCCAGCAGCTAGGTTTGATGGGTTAAAAGATCTTAGTGAGTTATCCATTGCTTCTGGTTTTGGATTAAGATATGATATTGATTTTTTCGTGATCCGGATGGATCTTGGTTTTAAAACCTATAATCCTGGTAGTGAAGGGTCTAAATGGTTTAAAGATTATAATTTTAGCAACGTTATTTTTAACTTCGGGATCAATTATCCGTTCTAAAAGATTATTATTTCTTAAATTTACCGTTTAACTTTTAAAACATAAACTATGAGTCATAACATAAAACCAGGCGTTGCCACTGGAAAAGAAGTTCAAGAGATTTTCCAACACGCAAAAGAGAACAATTATGCCTTACCAGCTGTAAATGTTGTAGGGTCTAACACAATCAATGCCGTTTTAGAAACTGCTGCAAAACTAAACTCGCCTGTTATTCTTCAATTTTCGAATGGAGGTGCTCAGTTTAATGCTGGAAAAGGTTTGAGCAATGTTAACGAGCTTGCAGCAATCAAGGGAGCTGCTACTGGTGCAAAACATGTTCATGATTTAGCAGAAGCTTATGGTGCAACTGTCATCTTACATACAGACCACTGTGCTAAAAAATTATTGCCATGGATCGACGGTTTGCTAGATGAAGGTGAAGAATTTTTTAAAGTTCACGGTAAACCGCTTTATAGTTCTCATATGATTGACTTGTCGGAAGAGCCTATAGAAGAGAACATAGAGATCTGTAAGACCTACTTGGAGAGAATGAAGAAAATGGGAATGACTTTAGAAATCGAACTTGGAGTAACAGGTGGTGAAGAAGATGGCGTAGACAATACAGATATAGATTCTTCTAAGCTTTACACACAGCCTGAGGAAGTTGCTTATGCCTACGAAGAGTTGAGCAAAGTATCCGATCAATTTACAATCGCTGCAGCTTTTGGAAATGTACATGGAGTCTACAAGCCAGGTAATGTAAAATTAACCCCAAAGATTCTTAAAAATTCTCAAGAATACGTATCCAAAAAATACAATGTCGAAGAAAATCATATCGATTTCGTCTTTCATGGAGGAAGTGGTTCTACAGTAGAAGAGATAAAAGAGGCCATTGGATACGGGGTAATCAAAATGAACATTGATACAGATCTTCAATATGCATTTGCAGAAGGCATAAGAGATTACATGAAAGACAATGCTGAGTATGTTTCTACTCAAATTGGAAATCCTGAAGGGGGCGACGTTCCAAACAAAAAATATTATGATCCTAGAAAGTGGCTGAGAGAAGGTGAAAACACATTAATAGCCAGATTAACGAAAGCTTTCGAGGATTTAAACAACGTCAACACGTTATAATAGTTATATAAAAAAAATATGGCAGCTTGGTTTAAAAGAAAGAAAAAGGGAATACAAACCGCTACCGAAGACAAAAAAGATGTCCCCAAGGGTCTTTGGTATAAATCTCCTACAGGTAAAATAATTGATTCAGAGCAACTAGCAAAAAACTTTTATGTAAGTCCGGAGGATGGTTATCACGTTAGAATTGGTTCCGTAGAATATTTTGACATTTTGTTTGATAATGGAAAATTTGAAGAACTAGATGAAAAACTTAAGTCGAAAGATCCCTTAAAATTTGAGGATACAAAAAAATATAAAGACAGACTTAAAGAAGTTCAAGATAAGACTCAGTTAAATGATGCCATCAGAACAGGTATTGGCAAATCTAAAGGTAAAGAGGTAGTTATTGCCGCGATGGATTTTAAATTCATTGGTGGCTCTATGGGCTCTGTAGTTGGTGAGAAAATTGCTAGAGCAGTAGATCATGCTATTGCCCATAAGTGTCCCTTAATTATCATTTCAAAATCTGGAGGAGCAAGAATGATGGAAGCCGCCTTATCTCTAATGCAATTGGCTAAAACATCCATAAAACTCACACAACTTGCTAATGCAAAATTGCCATATATCTCACTTTGTACAGATCCTACTACAGGGGGGACTACAGCTTCTTTTGCTATGTTAGGAGACATTAATATATCAGAACCTGGTGCCTTAATAGGTTTTGCAGGACCTAGAGTTGTAAAAGATACTACGGGTAAAGACCTTCCAAAAGGTTTTCAATCTTCAGAATTTTTAAAAGAACATGGGTTTTTAGATTTCATTTCACACAGAAAAGAATTGAAAAATAAAATCAATTTATACTTGGATCTGATCATGAATCAACCGGTAAGAGCTTAAAAAAGGCGGCAATGATGCCGCCTTTTTTATTTATAAATACCGAAACATTTACGCTAGTAATTGTCATAAAATCGCATTATCTACGGATAAAGCGATTTTTTTATGCTAAGTTTAATTTACTAAAATTGTGTATTTCAGTTTTTTTTGGGAACACCAAATTAAATTTATAATGTCGTATAAATAAATTGAATTATACGTCGACATAGCTTAGCACAGTTTTTTTTATTTATAAAATTAATTAACTTA
>NZ_PJBS01000209.1 GCF_002836055.1 Psychroflexus sp. MES1-P1E | reverse complement strand
GATTCTTCAACAACATGCAGCATAAAAAACAAACTAGGATATTTGTTAGGATTTGATCTTGGAATACGTGTATGATTAGTGGCGTTTTTAAGAACCTAATTTAGTAAATAAAAACCGAATAGAAGATCTGCGAGGATTTTCATAAGTAGGCGAGAGCTAGCCATTAATTATACACGGTGTTGGCAACTGCCCTTTTTCTTTCGCCATATTATTTAGTATTAGTCTCATATATTTCTCTTAAAAAGAATTGTTGATGAACTGCAGCCATTTTGTTACAAAATTCAATAGCAATTTTTCTTTGTTCGTGAGCAAATAGAAATGAAACCAAATCCTTAATATAATCTTTGTCAAAGTCTGCCATATATTCTTTGAAGTTAAGTGATGAAATTATTTCACCAATTGCCTTTGCAGCCATATTTGGATTTCCTTTTATCTTTAATGCTACAAGATTTTCAAGAAGCTCGTGTGTTGAATGTATTTTGTCAATGTGTTTGCAAGATTTTAGAATAAGGGCTGTATAAATATCATTTAGTTCGGGTACAAATACAATCCAGTTCGAAAGAGTTGCTAATTTTTTTTGTTCTTCCTCAATATTTGAATTTTCATATTTATCAACCAAGAATTTCCATAAGTCAATAATTATTTGTTGAAATTCCTGTTGTTCTAATTCGGATAAGTTTTTTGGATAATTTTCTTGTTGCCAAATGAAATGAATTAATTCACCAACTTCGCTGGTTGTTACTTGATTTATAAACTTGAATATTAATTTTTTAGAAGAAAGTGTTTCGTATTTCCAAAAATAAAATGCTGTCAAATGACGAACTAAACCATTGTTACTAAAACTTTTCAATTGGACGTTATTGTCAATCACTCTTTCGTAGTGAGGATAAAATAATGTATAAAGTTCTTTGTTATAAGGTGGTTTCCCAAAACCAAAACCACCCATAAAAGCAAGCCATTCTTTATCTTCGCTTGTATAATGGTGTTTTACTTGTTCTGTTATCCAATTATAATCTAAAAAGCAAAACTGTTCAAAATACATTCCTTCCAAAATAAATCCGTCAATAATTCCTTTTTGTAATGTTTCTTCAAATAATGATTTAATATCTGCTTCCCATTTTCCGTTGTCTTCATATTTAAAGAGATTTCTAGCTCTATGAAGTGAGTAATCAAACAAAGCTCTTAAAGATTTTCCTGCTACTGAATTCAGTGAATATGTTGGGTAATCCATATTCGTTCCTTGAAAATCTTCTGCTGGTTTGAGATTGCTTATAATTATTTGAACTATTTCCTTTGCAAGAGGTAGTAACTTAATATCAAAAGCGTGTTTGTCATTTTGCAAACCGTCTGTAAGCAGATTTGCAATAGAACCTATAACCCAATCAGGTGTTGCTTTCCAATCATCATTTTCAATTTGTAATTCGCCTTTATAGAACTTTGGATTTTTAAGAGTGTTCAAACAATAGTAAAGAACGTTTTTCCAATCAAATGTTTTCTGATTTTTCCACGCCTTCCCAAATGAGTTTAGTAAATGATAAGAGTAAACGTATGGTATCTCTTGATATAATTCTATTTCTATAGCAAATTTTTCGGGTTCAGCTTCAACCGCATTACCAAAAGTTTCCGATAAACCGCTAATGCTTGGCTCATCAAAATTTCTTTTGGGATTAAATGTTTTAATTTGTTCTACAATTTCTTGATTACTTTTTTCAAGCAAATCATCTTTTGAAATAGGGGAAACAGAGCCACTTGTGACACGAATTTCACCTAAATTCTCATAGTGTTCACTTGTAATGTTTAATTTTTTTGAAAGAGTCAAATATTTATCTTTAAAAGGCTTAATGTCTTTTAATGCCGAATACCAACCAAGTTGCCAATATTCATTATGCTCCTCTGTTTGTTCTTCAATCTCTTCCTGTTTGCCTTGTTCAATTATCTTTTTAATGATTTTAACTTCATCAACGTTTAACACATTTTGGTTTCTATTTAGCAAATCATAAAGTTCTTTTTGATACTTGTAAATTGAAAATAGATGTAAAGCATCATTATCTTTTATCAATTCAAAAAATAGAGATTTAGTCTTTTCCCAATTCTCACAAATTACATATAGCGAAATACGTTTGTAAAAAGGAACACGATACTTACTGTCGTAGCAAAGTGTTTTGAGTATTCCTAAGCCTTCTTGTGGATTTTGTTTTACTTTTTCGTCAAGCAAATTACGAAATATCAAAGAGAAAACATTCAATACTTTTTCACCTTTGGAATATCGGTCATCTAATTTCCTGATACTATCAAAGCCAAATGCAGATGTAAGGTCTGTATTTAATGCAAAGTTTAAACGTTGAAAAGTATCGTCATTTTCATCAATTGGCGCATAGTTGATTTTTTGTTCATTTAGAATTGAAACAAGTTCTTCTTTCAATTCTGTTTCGCTTTTTTTCTCCCAATTTGAAAGAGTAGAAGTTGAATTAGTAACTTCGCTACCTTTTAATTTTGAAGTCACTAAAAGATTTTCCTTTTCAATATAAATTTGGATTTCATATTCTTTATCTCCGTCTTTCTGTAAAGTATTTATTCCTTTTGGATAATCAAGAAGCAAGAATTTAATCGTTCTACCTAATTTTAGGATGATATCGTTAGAACAGTACTTAATAATTTTTACTGCGATGTTCCTTTTTTCAAATTTATCGGCTAAGAAATGTAAATATAATCTTGAACGATAGCTATGACCTGCACCTTCCCAATTATCTCCTTGAACATCTGTTTTTTCTACTTGAAAAAGATAATGAAGAATTATTTCCGTTTTTTCTATATCCGCTCGTGTTGGTTTATCATTTAAAAATTTTGGAAGAAGATTGTCACACAATTCAGATGTTTGAATCATCGTGTCAAACTTTCCTGATAGCCAAACAGGAATGAAATGCAAAATTTCTTTTGGAATATTCTCATTTGGAATATTCGATAAAATTTTAATGAAAAGATACCACGTTCGGTAATTGTCTTTTGGGTTTTCAGATACATTTTTAATTACAGCTAACAACTCGTCTATAAGTTCAGTTTCCTTTCCTTGACTTATTTGAATAGATAATTTCTCCAAATATCCTAACGTTTCCCAATATGGAACTTGAAATCCGTTTTTAACCTGAATAGGTTCTGGATTTTTGTCTGGGGCAAAGTAACCCTCTGATTTTAAAAAGTTAAACCAAGCCATTGTTTCCGATATTATTGAAAAAATATTGTTTGTAACTGGCGTGTCTACCAATTAATGATTTGACCATATCTTGTTCCCAAGACGTGGGCGTTTTTTTTGAAAGAATTAAATCTAGATGTTTTATGTTTTCGAGATAATCAGCATCAGGACTTGTAATATTAATTGTTGTCATATCTTTTTTGTCGGCAAGTACTTTCGCATCTTCTTCTTGTTTCTTCTTTTTTAAATGCTCTTGAAAAT
>NZ_PJBS01000208.1 GCF_002836055.1 Psychroflexus sp. MES1-P1E | reverse complement strand
GGTGTGCCATCAATAACTTAAATTTCTCCAGAAATTATACAAGCAGGTGCTGAAGTTGTGATTGAAGGCGTCGATCTTAATAATAATCCTATTCTCATTTATAATGGAGAAACAATTTCAGCAACAGATGTCAATAGTGATACAATTACTTTTACTATGCCAGAAAATGCATCAAGTGGTACTTTATTAATTGAATTTGAACAACCAGAGTATAATTCAGAGGCTTTCTTGAAAATTCAGGATTCTCAATGGGATACGAAGCAAGCTCTTGGTTATACTCAAATAGAGTTCGTTTCAAGCACAACGGGTTTTGCAACTACAGTAAATGATGCTGTAATTGAACGTCGAATAGATAAGACCACTGATGGAGGACAAACGTGGACAACAATATTTCAAGGAGATGTAGGTGATTTTTATTTTTCAGCGGTCAACGCTAATGTTATTTTTGCAAAAGGAAATTTAAATCAATTTAAGAGATCAGTAAATGGAGGCAGTACTTGGGAGGATTTTACAGTTTTAGATCTTAGTTATTTAGTGTCAAAATTATTTTTTAAAAATGAATTTGAAGGATATCTTTTAGCTAATAAACTAGGAAAAACGTGCGTGTTTAAAACAGGTGATGGAGGAACTACTTGGGAAGAAAAATTGGTACTTAACACATCTACAAATAAAATAGAGCTTGTTTATGAAAATAACGACTCAATAGGTTTTATAAATAAGGAAACAAGCGAATTTATAAAAACAACAGATGGTGGAGATAGTTGGAATATAACTGGTCTTAATTTAACGATTGAAAATAGACTTTTGGATTTCGATTTGGTGGATAGTCAAGATGCATAGTTAAGCTTAGGTACTTCAATAGGTAACTCAGGAGGGTTGTATAAAGGAAACCTAACAACAAATACCTGGGAAGCCATTCAAACGCCTAGACTTTCTAATATTACCGAAGAAAAAATAATTGAAATTAATTTTTCGGATGAATTTAATGGTCGTTTAATAACAAATAAAGGAGGAAACTTATATACTGAGGACGGTGGGGAAACCTGGAAATTATTTTATTTAGGTATAGACAATATTACAGCAATATCTATTCATGAAAATCGTGTTTATATGATTGCAAATGGTCAATTATTTACAAAGTAAAATTATAACATTAGAAGAAAAGCACTATTTAGAGTGCTTTTCTTTCTTATTAAGCCGTGAGCGGTTCACATTGTTCGCTAGTTCAAATGCTACGTAAAATAATTAAATTGTCTAAAATATTTTTTTAAGTGATTTTATTTCAAGTTAAATTTTAAATAAGTACGGCTAAGAAATTATCGATATCTATTGAAATACAGAATAAATGGCAACAAAATGATACAAATAAAAACGTAAACGATAGAAATTGGAGTAAGTTGAGATTCTATTTTTGGTATATAAAAAAACAGATATGATAAAACTACAAATCCGACTGATACTTATTTGCGTTTTCATATTGATTCTTTGTTGTATTGATTGCCTTGGACAAAAGAAAACACAAGATTCAAAAGTTGTATTAATATCGATAGATGGAGCTGCAGATTGGATTCTTGATGATTTACTCGCTAGAAACCTTTTATCGAAAAATGGCGCTTTCTCTACCATAAGAAGAGAAGGGGCATATGCAGAAAGCATGACTCCTGTTAACATTAGTGCAACAGCTGTTTCTCATGTATCTCTATTTACAGGTACACATCCCAATGTACACGGCGTTGTAGGTAATAATATATTGATGCCAGAACAAGAAATAAAATCGCCGAGAGCAACATCTGGTTTTTCGGCACCAATAGAAGCAGAAACACTTTGGAATGCGGCTATTCGGCAGGGTAAAAATGTCACAAATATCAGTACGGTAGGGCAAGATAATACTTCGCCAGACCGAAGAGGTACAAAAACAATTGGCTATGGGAAGAAACTAGCTAACTCTATAGTTTCAAATTTATCTATTGTTGAGAGGGAACACACAATTTTATTGGAGAAGTTCGAGAGAGTGAAAATGCTCAACTCCGAAAAAGGGGAGGAATACTTTAAGTTGTTTAGTGGCAGAAATATTCCTTTATATTATTACGTAGCTGATAGTTCTTTCGATGGTGTTAAGAATTATGATATTGTCATAGTTGACCTGGACGTAGATTTAGGGAATGGTTATGAAGGAGAATTGAAAGTAGATGAGTGGTCTGAAATTTCATTTGAAGTTGGTAGGCAAAAAGTTTCTAGTTGGTCTTATTTGATGAATTTAAATCCGATAACGGCGGAAGCCAAGGCTTATTTTGGGGCAATTGGTTTTAATTCTTCAAGTCCCAATGCGTTTAGGGAAAAAATGGAAAATGAAGTCGGTATTTGGCCTTGCGAGCAGGATAATAGAAAGCTAAGTAAAGGTCTAATTACCGAACAGATGTGGTTTGATCAGGCAGAGCGTTTAGCCAAATATTACCAACAACTTCTATTGGCTAATATAAATGAAAGTAACTGGGATCTGCTCAGTGGGTACTTTACGCTTATTGATGATGTACAGCACCGTTTTCTATTGAAGGATAAAAGGCAGTTGGACTTTGCTATGGAAAACGGAGTCAGACGAAAAAGATATGAAGATTACGTAATATGGGCATATAGAACAATTGATAGTTTACTCAAAGAGCTTGTGCAAGCGGCACCAAAAGATATAAACTTTGTTTTCGTTTCAGACCATGGTGTAGCTCCTATTCATTCCGTTGTGCTTATCAATAACCTGTTAGAAGAAAATGGTATATCAGTAAAAGGAGATTCGATTGAAGCACGTGCCTATAGTACAGGTCCCGCTGCCCATATATATGTGAATGTGAAAGGAAGGCAGAAAAGCGGTATTGTTCCTAAAAAGGAGCTTTCTAAATATATTGATAGAATTGCAAAAATTTGTAAAGGTCTTAAAGACCCAATAACTGGGTTACCAATTTTTTTAGTTACATTGAAAGCTTCAGAGTTAAACAGCTTAAGTTTAGAACATCCAAGAAGATCTGGAGATGTATTTGTAAGTGCAAGAACAGGATGGTCGCTTTCATCTAAAATAGTTCCAAGTATACCGATAATAGTTCCTAACTCCTTTAATAATGATTCGTATGCTCATTTAGATCAAAACACACAAAGGTTTCTAGGCTCGGGTTTTATGAACGAAACGGGGCTCGGTGTTCACGGAAATTTAGGAAGTATTAGAGAAATGAACGCCATATTCTATGCTGTTGGCCCTAGTATTCCAAAACAAAAAATTGATACAATTAGTGCTTTAGATGTAACACCAACTATTGCCGGACTTCTTAATATAAAGCCACCGAAAAAAGCTAAGGGTAAAGCAATTTTTAAATAAATATTAAGCTTTAGTCAAACCAAAAACAGACTACATTAAATCAGTGGAATAAGAGCTCTTAAGAATGGAATAAGAATCATTAAAAAGTTTATTTAAGTCATCATTTTAAAT
>NZ_PJBS01000207.1 GCF_002836055.1 Psychroflexus sp. MES1-P1E | reverse complement strand
TAGCCGTAGGGTCAGGACCAGAATTTGTAGTCTCGCTTAACAAGCTTGCGACTTACTAAGGGTTCAAAGCGTTACCCCTGCCCATAAGGAACTTCCACCCGTTGGGACAGTCTTGTAAAAGAGCTATATTTACCATTCAAGGCACACAAAAGGTATAAAAATAATAAGGGTTAAGTACCAAACCCAAAGTTGGTACATATTTGCAAAATCCGCCAAATTTACAATTTGACGGTTAAAAGAAAAATAACGGTAAAATTGTAAATTTGGCTAAGTGCTAAAACCGAAAGTAAGTTCATTTTTAATCCCTTACTATTCTTATACAAATCGCTATAGGGAATAAACCGTCTAACTTATTATTTTATGAAAAAACCATTTGATCGCATTATTACCATAATGTTTGAGAATCAGTACAGAAACTACGTGATTTCAAATCCTTTCTTAAAAAAACTGGCTTCTGCTGGAGCAGATATGACCAATTACTTTGGTGCATTTCATCCTTCTCAAACAAATTATTTAGCTTCTTTCGCTGGTGAAGTATGTGGTGTCACCACTGACACACCTCCCTCCTCACCACTCTTGCAAGAAACTTTAGTGGATTTATTAGAAGAAAAAAACGTGAGCTGGAAAGCTTATATGGAAGCTTACCCTAACGAACCATGGAATCCCGCTTGGCAAAGCCCGAAGTATCCAGCCCAAGATCAACCCATTACTCAAAATCCTCCTGCTGGAGCTAAAGATCTATCGAGGTATTATCGTAAACACAATGCATTTGCTTCGTTTCATAACGTTCAAAAAGAGGAAGCGCGATGGAATAAAATCGTAAGTGATGTGGATTTCTGGAAAGATGTAGCGAATGATTCTCTTCCCGAATATAGCTGGTTTACACCCGACATTTGGAACGATGGCCATTACCTTTACAATACGCATATTGATACCAACCCGCGTACACAACTGGTTCCACAATTATCTGCTTGGTTGGAGCATGTTTTTCTAGGAAACATTGCAACTACAAAAATTCAAGGAGGTTCAGAAACAGGTTTAAATAATATTGGACTTAATTTAGATGTGGATTTGTTATTAAGCGATCCGAAAAAAGCTTGGGCACAATCTAATGTACCTGAAGGAACGCTTATTGTTGTCACATTTGATGAGGCCGATTATGATGCTGTTGGATATGACACCAGTTACGATGGTCCAAACCAAGTATACACGGTTCTTTTAGGAGACATGATTGAACCTGGAACTAGTATATCAACTCCATATAATCACTATAACCTTATTAAGACTGTTGAAGAAAATTTTCAATTAGGCTCTTTAAATAAGAATGACCACGGTGCAAATTGGTTTCGTTTCTTATGGAACGAAGCCTTTGCTTGGAATGCCCCAGTAAACACAGATTTCTCTGTTGGAAATGCGCTTGCCATTACCAATGAAACAGAAGGTGAACATATTGTATTTTCCAATGCCAGTGGACAATTATTTAGTAGTATCCTCAGCGATTCAGGCTGGAGCAACCCTAATAAATTAGGCATTATCACCCAAGGGAAAATTGCTCTGGCAACCATCAAAAGCAAAACAATATTGGTAAATATTGGCCCAAATGGAGAGTTAATGACGACCACTTACGACACGGTAAAAAAACAATGGTCTGAAACACGTTCTTTGCAACAAACCACATCAGGAAGTATTGCCTTAGCAACTTATTTAGACGTGGATACTAAGACAAATAAACTGATGCTATGTTGGGTAGCTGCGGATGGGTTTATTCAATCAATGGAAGGAAATGTTAATGGTTTATCAGGAACAGTTGTCCCCGTAAATCAGCTAACTGACGGAGACATGACATTAGGACAAGTTGGTGCTGCTTTGTTTCTAGTTTATAAAGAACGGAACACGCGTAAAATGCGCATAACTTCTTTTAATACTGCCCCATTTAATGCTTTCGATGCCGTTGACTTCGATGGCAATCCTGCTCCAGAAAACAATACTACTTTGGGTCAGTGGTCAGTAACGGATTACACGGTAGGTCATTTTTCAAAGAAAATGGCAGCATTGGCCGATGAATATCAAAACTTAGGACATATGGCGATGGCAACGTTGTCGGGTGAGATGCACTTGGTGCACCGAGGAGGCTATAAAGACCTATCGAATACTTACACTGAAAAATTTGGGCTCACAGGTATTTATGCTGCAGCTAATGAATTATCCAATGGCTATGGCACACTAGACCAAGCTGGATGGACAAAAGAAGAAGAAATGACTGATGTAGCTATTAATACAAATAGTCCTGTTGCGATGTGCTCTAATGGAACAGCGCTTACTTTAGTTTGGGCTGATGCTAATAGCAATACCATTAAATACATACAAGGAGAATATGCAACTACTTAAAAACTACGGTGTAATTTCATTGCATAACACTTTCAAAGCAATCAAAAAAGCCCATAACAAGAGCTAAACTTCATTAAAACGCAGTTTAGCGTGACCGTTGCCAACACTATGAAAAAACGATTATCTACATACATTTTAGTTCTATTTATTTTTTCGTTTATGTCTTGTAAAAGTCAGGAAAATAAAAAAACTAAAATAATTCAAACACCAAAATCGTTTAAAATTCTTGACGAAATAGAAGGCGATTTAGACAAAGATGGAGTTTCTGAAAAAGTTATAGTTTACGATACTGAAAAGGAAACTGATTTAGGAACAGAAAGACAAATATTCATTTACAAAAAAATTAATGATAAATGGGAATTGTGGAAAAAATCAGTTGGTGCAATATTACCAAGTCAGCACGGAGGAATGATGGGAGACCCTTTCGAAACAATATCAATTGAACGAAATTGTATTGTAATTAATCATTTTGGAGGAAGTCGTCAAAAATGGAATTATACCCATAGGTTTAGATTTCAAAGCGGAGAATTTCAATTAATCGGAGTAACTGTGAATTATGGTTCACCTTGTGATTATTTCTTCACTTTTGACTACAATCTGTCAAATGGAAAAATAAATTACGAAAAGGAAACCGAAGATTGTGAGAATGAAAACTCAAAAATAGAGAAAAAAGTAATGATTAGGAAATTGGAAACTTTGCCGACAATGAATGGTTTTTATCCTGGTAATACGGAATTGAAATTTCCAAAATCTGAAACGACAATATATTATTAAATAAAAATACTGTTGCTAATCGAGTGGATGGCTCCGCCATCAGATGACGGAGTGTACCCCTCACACCACCCTACCCTTCGACATGGCTCAGGATAAACCAAGCGGGTCTCGTATACGGCGGTTCGCAATCCGTCTTTTCAATCGCTCTTTACATTAATCGAAACTATTCTGTACTTTTTTAAGGGGCTACAGATTTTCTGGGGGTTGCCTATTTACGAAAATTAATGCTCCCATTATAATTTCTGGAAGGATTACCTTCCCTACTTGTGAAACCTATGCAGTTTTATGCAACTCGTTTCTCGTGGGGACTACCATCCCGATGCTTCGGGACTGACTTCTCTACCTAACCAACTCCTAGTTGTAGAGACCTTCCCAAG
>NZ_PJBS01000206.1 GCF_002836055.1 Psychroflexus sp. MES1-P1E | reverse complement strand
TTGTCAATTGTATTCAATACTATGAATTTGATAGAAGTTCTGAAGTTGATGAAAGTTTTTTAAGACTAAAAGATTTAATCAATAATGAAAAGTTATTTAATGAACAGATAATTCATAACATTAATAATGAAACATTAATAGGTCTTGCACTATCCAAACACATGGAGTACGCTTTAAATAATAATTTGGAAGCTGCTTTTCCAGAAATAAGAAGTTTATTTATCAACCATGAGTCAATTTACAATGATAGTAGAAAAATAGAAAATTATATTGAACTAACTGGAGATGAAAATTTATTGCTTGATTGTTGCGAAGCGTTTGAAAATCATAAATTTTGGTCAATAATTAGAATTATGTTTGGAATGAAATTATTTCCAGAATATTGTAAAGAAACGTCAATAGATTATTTAGAAACAGGCGAAGATTCACATCGTTTGGACGCATTAAATGTTTTGTTTGAACTTAATGAGCCTATTGCTATTGATTACTTAATTGATTTCCTAGAAAAGAAAATTATATTATCCTTAATAAGCGTCAAATACTTAAATTACAGCTCTATTATTGATTTTAAACATTTAGAAAAACTTTTCAAATTAATATTTGATGACGAAGATTTTGATGATTTTGAATCTAGTAGGTATAGGGAATTTGTAATGAATTACGTCTCGAATATTTCTAATTCTAAAGAAGGGTTTGATAATGTGATGGTAATGCTTGATAAAAGGAAAAAAGATTTTGAGGAAAATGCTAAAGATTTATTTTATATCAACATGTTAATTGATAAATGTACAAATAGCTATATAAATTCAAATTCAAAACCTTATAAATTTAAAGATGCTCTTATAGAATCTGAAAAGTTGATTGCTTAATAAACCTATTTAAACGATAAATGAGTATTTGAATTAAATAGAAATTGAAGAATTAGAAATAAAGTCATGCAATTAAGACAATCAGAAAAAAAAACAAGATCAAGATAGCTTTACAGGGATCAGCCCAGTCTTTGCAAAAGATAATGAAAGGACTATATCTCATCAGGAGTTTATTGAGATTGCTCAAGAATGTGCCTTAGACATTTTCAATTCAGAGCAAATAGGATTTTCAGAGATAAGGATTAGCCATCAAGTCAAAGGTAGGACAAGTAATACTATGCATAAATCCGCTAAAGACCTGTTAGATCATGAAAAAACCAAATACTATGAAAGAATGGCTTTTATAATTAGAATCCCTTCAATTACAACAGATATTTATGGTAATACACTTAGTTTGATGATAGATGGTGTAAGAGCCTATAATTAAGAGAACCTTTATAGTAAAAGAACCTATGAGAAATTCAAGTTTTTTATTGGTTTTCAAAATATGATGTGCTGCAACATGTGTATTTCATCAGATGGGTTTGTTTCTGAAATGCGTGTAGGAAGCTATGAGGAGCTTCGTGATAAGACTTTAGAAACAGTTCAAGACTTTTTAGCTGAAAAGTATTTAGAAGCCATGAGGCAGCTAAAAAAGTATAATTTAACAGAACATCAATTTGCTCAACTTATAGGCAAAGCAAAATTGTATAATTATTTGCCTAAAGACCAGAAAAAAGTATTACCAAAATTAGATTTTGCTGACAGACAAATTAATATGATAGCAAAAGATTACTATGGTGATAAAGACTTTTGTGGTGATAATAATGGTGAAATAAACCTTTGGAATGTTTATAATCTCTTCACCTCAGCCACTAAGACCTCATATATCGACTCTTTCCTTGACAGGAATGCCAATGCCCTACAATTTTCTGTAGGCTTGGCTAATGCTATCAATGGTGATTCTGATTACCATTGGTTTTTGAGTTAGTGGATGCCACCTCGATTTATTTTGGGGTGGCTTTTTATAAAATTTATAATATCTTCAAACAAAAAAAAATGAACAAGTTAAAAGTAATGATTAAAAAAATAGATCTACAAAATTTAAAAACACAAATTGGTACATCAATATTAATTGGTTTAATATTTGGAATTTTATCTTACACAACATCATACACAAACACTAAAGGAAATAAAATATCTAGTAAATTTTATTTATTAATTGTTGAAGATTCTTCAGGAGCAACTGTTTTATTAGAAAGACATTATAATTATGATGTTGCTGCAATTGTTTCCATTGGAGTGATGTCTCTGTTTCTAATATTCAAACCAAAGACAAAATAAATTAGAAAATGATTTCAAGATTTTATTTGTTACTTGTAACAATTCTTTTAGTAGTGTCTTGTCAAAAAGACTGCTCTGAAATAAATTCAGATTTTCAAAGCTACCATGAAGCAGTCATTACAATAAAGAATACTGATTTTCATCTAGAAGAAGAATTAACTAAAAATAATAGCTCTTGGATAGACAATGCCGAATATTATTCCTGCGATAACAATTTTGGTTTTATGATATTATACACTGATGGGGGTGAGTATATTTATCAAAAAATGCCTTTAAGTATTTGGAGAAATTTCCAAAAAGCAAATTCTAAAGGTAGATTTTATAACAGGCATATAAAAGGGAAATATCAATTGAATATTAGAAATTAGGTTTATCATTAATTCACTCAGGTAAAATATCTAAATATTTATTATGAATTTTTAAATGGCTTTCCAAAGACATTTCAATGCCATTTTTATGCTCCTGGTAGTATTTTTTTGTAGGCATATACTTCTCAATTAAATTATTTTCAAGTCTGTCATATAATTCCGCAAAAAGAAAAGAATCTATGTATGTAGAACAATCTACAAACATTTCAAAATCAGCATCTAATTTTATAATTCCTGTAGTTTGCCAATTAGTTGGACCTAAATTAAAAAAATGCAATTGATTATTTTTATGAGTAAGCAACCAATACACAATTTCTTTTTCTTCGTTGAGGTTTAAGTTTCCATATTCATTCAAAGCCTCTTTTGCGTATTCATGATTATCAATAAAAGCAGTTGTGTTATATACAACCCTACATATTTCATCTACTTCTAAAAAAGCTCTGTATACTTCAATATCAATAGGAGGATTAAATCCTAGATCTGATACTATATCTTCATACTTTATCCTCCAATAATCTATATCTTCAATATAAATATAAGGCTTTTCACTCAGAATCTTAAAATCTGTAACAGCTTTTTCTGCTTTTTGTTTGTTCAGAAGATATTTTAGATCAGGAGAGAAGTTTTCCTTATCCTCCTCATAAAAGAAGAAATATATTTCACCGTAATATTCTTCTTCAGACATAAACGGGTCATCGTGACTTAGGAAAATATCAAGAATTTCTTTATCATCAAGCTTAAAGTATAAATTCAAATAAGGATATCCTTTTGTATAAAACATATAAGAACCATTGTTGTTCTCAACTATTTCATCAAAGCCACTAAAGCCATCATCTATTTGACCTTGAAGCTCTTTTTTTAATGCATCTACAAAAAGATATTTTGATACTTCCATGTAGGATTTGTCATCATCTAAGATTTCTTCCAGAGCATTAAAATCGGTATTTTTAATTGCTTTTAGAGCTTGTTTAAGCTGAGTCATAGTATAATCTAATTAATTAGTATGAGTATTCTGAATAAAACA
>NZ_PJBS01000205.1 GCF_002836055.1 Psychroflexus sp. MES1-P1E | reverse complement strand
ATTGCGACATTATAGGTTTAATTTGGTATAAGTTACATAAACCCTTAAGAATTTGTTTTGAACATATTAAACTAGTCATAATAGCTATCAACTTCAACTCATCCACCTCATTTTAAAACTCATCAATTTTTTAAATTTATTTATATCTTAATCTTCTATTTTTGGGTTCAGAAAAGATTCACTTATGAAAACGAAACCTTTACAGCAGTTCTTAAGATTTTTATGGATCTCGGCAGTAATTGCTATTGTCATCCAATTCATCAACTATATGGGCCGCGGTTGGGATTATAATCAGCTCATAGACTATAAGTCTCTCATTGTCAATTTCTCTTATGCCTTTATTATAGGAACCTTCAACATTATTTTTTTTACATTAATTGAACGCAAATTTTCATGGAGCAAACACCCAAAAACACTCACTGCTTTAGGAATTCCCGGTTCAGTTATTGTCTCGGTATTGGGGTTCTTGACAGCTAGACTCTTACACAGCGTTTGGATTTATGGGAATACCTTCGAAGGTTTTTTATCTAATCTAGGTTTTTGGGATTATCTATTTCCAGTATTTATAGCTCTCATTGTTACTCTTTCTTTTCACGCCTATTACTTTTATAAGTTTGGTGTAAAAGCTGAATTAAAAGTCCAACGTGAAATCAATGAAAATACCAAAGCCCAACACAGAGCCTTAAAGGACCAGCTCGACCCTCACTTTTTATTCAATAGTCTTAATGTACTTTCTGCACTTATTGAAGAAGATCCCAAAAAAGCTTCAGAATTCACCAACGCCATGTCTAAAGTTTACCGGTATGTTCTAGACCAGCGCCAAGAAGATTTGGTTTCTTTAGAGTCTGAGATTAAATTTGCGAAAACTTACCTCAACTTATTGATGATGAGATTTGAAGATAGTCTGCTTTTTAAAATCTCCATTCCTGATAATCACTATCAAATTATCCCCCTTTCTCTTCAGCTTTTATTAGAAAATGCCATAAAACACAATAAAGTGATTGAACACCAACCCTTACACATACACATTTATATAGACAAAAACTACTTAGTGGTTGAAAACACATTAAATCTTAAACCCAAGACCACAAATAGGAAGGGCATTGGTTTAGATAATATTATAAAGCGTTTTGCAGTCTTTACCGATAAAGAAATTTTATTAGAAGAGAATTCGACTCACTTTAAAGTCAAACTTCCTCTAATTCAACCTCAAAACGTACGAACTCCAGCCCAGTGAACAGACAAAAAGTAAAAGACTACTTTAACTGAATAATTTAAAACTAATAGTATAACCTAATTTTATTGAGATGAAAACCCTTGTAATCATAGAAGACGAAAAACCTGCCGCTAGACGTTTAGAACGCATAATTAATGACTTAGGTTATGAGGTCCAGAAAAAGTTACATTCGGTTGAAGAGTCTATTGACTGGTTTCAACATCAACCTAAAGTGGATTTGATATTTCTTGATATTCAATTGAGCGATGGATTATCTTTTGAAATTTTTGAAAAGGTAAAAGTTGAAGCTGATATTATTTTCACAACAGCTTACGATGAGTATGCCTTAAAGGCTTTTAAGTTGAACAGTATCGATTACCTCCTAAAGCCTATAGATGTTGAAGAACTTTCCCAAGCCCTCCAGAAATTCGAGAAAAGACATATTCCAAAACTCATCGATCCAGAGGCTTTGAAGAATTTGATGCAGGAGGAAACCTCAACATCTTCTTTCAAAACAAGGTTTTCAGTCAAAGTAGGGGACCATATTAAAACCTATCCGATAGACGAGATTGCCTGTTTTTATAGCGAATACAAAGCAACTTCCCTCGTTACATTTGAAGGTAAAAGTTATGTTATCGATGATTCTTTGAACACCTTAGAACAGCAATTGCCAACTACCGATTTTTTTAGGATTAATAGAAGCCATTTTATTAATTATAAAGCCATACAAGATCTGGTGAGCTATTCTTCAAGTCGGATCAAAGTCAATCTTAAGGGAGTAAAGGAACCAGCCATAGTGAGTAGGGAGCGTGTCTCTGACTTTAAGAAATGGATCGGATAATAGGGAGTAAACATCTTCTAGGTCAGTCAAATAAAGATTCTATAAATTCTAAAGCTATCTTTAAAAAATAGTGACACTTTTTAGGTTTTAGTTAATTATATTTTAACGAATCAAGCAAATTAATAGTTATAGTTTAAATTTATACTATAATTTAAGAAATGAGACTTATCTATTTCATCTTGGCTTTATCGCTATTCACATCCCAAGTCGATGATTATACCATCGATGTTACTGAGGTGAATCTTACTATTGAGGTTGAGGAAAGAAAGGCGTCTAATGAAGAAGACATCTTTATAAATTCATTTCTAAACCCCAATTTTAAACTCCTTTTTATAAAAAATAATAAGTTTAAATTTTGCCTACTTAGTTTTGATCAAATCCACTTAGAATTAAAACTGATTCCCCCAGATGTATTGAGTTAACAGAACAGAAGCTTCTTTTTAACTTAAATACGATTCAATGAAAATTTATTTTATTTTAATAGGATTTTTCCTATCCTATAACTCCTTAGCCCAAGTTGAAGAATCTAAACTTGGTGCATGGTACATGTATTTTTACAACGTAAATTTGAACGAAAGTGCTTGGGGTATTCAAGGTGACTTTCAATACCGTCATTGGAATACCATTGGTGATCTCGAACAATTATTATTGAGATCTGGGGTGACTTATACACCCAAAAACACCACTGCTGTTTTTACTGTAGGTTATGCTAATATTACAACTGGCACACCAGGTGAAAGCGATAACACCTTCGGTGAAAACAGAATTTATCAAGAAGCACTGATACCTCAAAAAATTGCTAAACGCTTTTTTTTAACGCATCGCTTTAGATACGAGCAACGGTGGATAGAAAACCAAGACTTTAGAACACGTTTGCGCTACAATTTATTTTTGAACATTACTTTAAATGGTACAGAATTAAAAAAAGGAGTGTTTTACGCTGCATTTTATAACGAATTGTTTATGAATGGTGAGCGCTCAAATGGTGTATCAGATCTTGAATTATTTGACCGTAACAGGACCTATTTTGGTATGGGCTATGCCTTAAGCTCTAGTTCCCGTGTTCAATTAGGTTGGATGCGTCAAGAAACCAATAATTGGACCAAAGGTCAACTCCAATTTAGTTTACATCAAAACTTAAACTTTTAAAACAACAAATTATGAAACGATTACTTTATACTCTCACGAAATCCTTAACACCAGGTCTAGTGAGTTGTACAAATAATGATCTTTCCAAAAGAGACCATTCCAAACAGGTTATAAACAGTACACTTTCACAGTTTCCAAAAGCAATAGTGCTATCCTGTCTGGACAGCAGAGTGCCTGTTGAGGATGTTTTTGACCGAGGAATTGGCGACCTATTCGTCGCTAGAGTAGCTGGTAACTTTGTGAATGAAGATATCTTGGGTAGCATGGAATTTGCGAGTAAAGTTTCAGGTTCAAAACTTATTTTAGTAATGGGTCATGAACACTGCGGGGCAATAAAAGCAGCCATAGATGATGTAAAATTGGGAAACATAACCTCCATGTTAGGAAATATAAAGCCAGCTTTGAAAAACATAGAATATGTTGGAGAAAGAACGTC
>NZ_PJBS01000204.1 GCF_002836055.1 Psychroflexus sp. MES1-P1E | reverse complement strand
TAAAGAATATAAAAGTACTCTAGTGAGAAATTAATGCATTTTTACTTGTTTTTTACCACAGTACTTTTGTTAGCCCCTGGCTTTTTTACCTCTGTCGGTAAATGTTTGTCTAAAAAATCATATACAAAATTAAAATGTTCTAAAGGTGCTATGTGTCCACCGTCTAGTTTTATATGTACGTTGTAATGCTTGAAATTTTTGTTTTTCAATCTTTTAATTAATTTGTCAGACATCTCGGTAGCAGGCCACATTTCATCATTTATACCTGACAGAATTAGAATAGCTCCATTAATATTTTCCACTTGAATCTCTGCCTTTTTTGAAGCTTCTTTGTCTTCAAGCATCATCTTGTGAGCAGTATATAAATCTCCTTTTAATGCTGGTGAGATTGTTTTTAATGGTGCAGGTACATAAGGAACTTCTTCACCTTTATAAGTCCACGAAGATGTATTAGCAGACCAAGTGATAGCAGGGAAGCTTACATTTGATGTTGACATTGCAATAACGGCATTGAAATGGTCAAATCTACTAGCTAAATTCAAGACTAATTCGCCACCACGTGAACCTCCAATGAGTGCAATTTTTGATTCATCGATTTTGGGCTTTTTGGCAATGTTCATTATGGTGTCCGAAATTGCATCTAATGAAATTCTATCAAGATTTTTAGGTGTTCCGTCAGCATTAAAATATCCGATTGCTAAAATCGCATAGCCTTTTTGAATAAGACTGTCCCTTTTACCTTTCATATGGTTTCTGTGCCAATCAATGCCACCTTCTGCACCACCAAAAGCTACAATTAAAGGCTGATTGTCAGAATTCCCTAAATATAAAACAGTTTCGACAACTCCGTGCTGTTTTGATAGACTTGGGACATACGTAAATATGTAAACTATTCCTGAAACTAAAATTAGAGCTAGGATGAATAATATTCTTTTGATTCTTTTCTTCATTTTGAGTTTTAATTTAATGGTAAAGCTACTGATTCTAATAATCAGAACTTTTGACCTAAATCAAATAATTACTTTACAGCTCTTATTCTGCTCAATGTTTCTTGAGTTATTCCTAAATAAGAAGCAACCATACCTAAAGGAATACGATGATAAATATTAGAATAAGTTTTTTGAAAATGAGTATATTTTTCCTTAGCAGTTGTAAATCTTATAGAAGTTATTCGTTCCATAAAATGACCAAAAATGGTTCCCATTGATAAACGAGCGTAACGTTCCATTTCTGGAAAATTGTCAAAAAGATATACAAGGTCGTTTACAGTTATAAAATATGCTTCGGTCTTTTCAATGGCATCAATGTAGTAGATGTCTTTTTCTCTTTGCATAAAGCTTTTCGGTGAGTTGACCCATTCATCTATTCCAGAAAAAAATTCGCTGATTTCTTTTCCATCTTTAATAAAATAGGTTCGTAGAATCCCTTTGTTAATGAAATAGCTTTTTTTAGAAATATTGTTAGCGTCTAAAACAAGTTCTCCTTTTTGAAATACAATAGGCTTTATTCGTTTTGAAAGTTCTAGTTTCAAATTTTCCGAAAGCTTAATAAACTTTTCAAAGTGGGTGAATATGTTTTCTGTTGTTTTGATTTTATTCAATTTGTGTATAGGTGTTTGTTCAGATTATCGCTAAAGCATAGTAAAGAATTAAAAACCAATTACTTTCTTGTTTGGCAGATTTTGTTAATATGTACTATTTTGCGTTTTAGAACTTAACCCTTATTATTATTTATACCTTATTGTGGTTAGTTATTTAGTGTTCTGATTATTTCATTTAAAGATGTTTTAGCTTCTTTCATTACTGGTAGGAAAGGCCAAATATGTGGCATATTTTTTCCTTCAATTATTTCAATATTAATTTTAGCGTTAATAAATTTTTTGACTGCTAGTTTTTGATCTGGATAACAAATGTCATTTTCTGCAAGAAATAGAATTGTATGGGGGAATTTGTTAAAATTTCCGAATAAGGGTGAAATTATAACGTTTTTTAGATCATTATTCTCGGCACACATCTTTTTGGCACTTAACACTCCAATTTTTGAAAGTATTGGATCAATATTATCTATTTTTTCAATTTCAGGATTAGACATACTTGCATCCATAACAGGTGTAACTAAAATGATTTTTTTCGGTAATTTTATGTCTTTTATTATCAGACGTTGCGTTAAGCACGCTATTAAAGTTCCACCAACAGAATCTCCAATAAAAGAAATGTTATTTGGGTGAAAATGCTCTAAAGCGACATTATATATTGAATCGATATTTTCTGATATTTTTGCTATCTTATTTTCAGGTGATTTGGGGTAGTCGCACATCCAAATCTTATAATTCGTTTGTCTAGCTATTTTTTTTGTAGAGTCCCAATGATGTTGAGCAGGACCAGAAATAAAAGCACCTCCGTGAACGAATATAAGAAGTTTATCAGAGTTTTGATTCAATCCTATTTCAGTAATTAAGGAATCTAAAACTTTAAAATTCCGTATTTTATTTTGTTTGAAAAACTTGCCTTTTGGATAACGAACATCTTCTTTTCTAATTTTTTTGAAATCTATTGGGTCTTTACTAAAATCCTGTTTTAGGCCTTTTAGTTTAAGAACTAATAGTGTAATATAGTACGTTAAGCTTTGTTTCATTGTTTTTTTTATAATTAAGCCCAACGTTTAGTGCAGAGCAAGTAGGATAGTAAAAAGCTACAAACTTTCAGGGTTGCACTGATCCAAAACGCTGTTCCGAAGTCTCGGAATTGTTTTTAATTTATTCATTTTTAAAATTCAAATCAACGGTTTGGCAGTGTTTGTAAATAGTACTGCGCTTACGTAAACCACTAATCGCCTTATTTGCTATATACATTGTTAGCGGCAGCACTTATTTTTTCTCTGCCATTATTTTTAGTTTTTCGTTCATTTTTTCAAAGCCTTTTTTAGTGTTTTCTGCATTAAACATCCATACTAGTATACCTTTAAACTTTTCACTTTGTCTAAAAGTTGTTGTTCCATTCCCATTGTCAATTAATTCAAACTTATGTTTCCCGTCAAAAAGGCCAGTGAATAACAAATGCCCGATCCAACTAAATTCTTTATTTACTTGATAAGTTAAAACTTTTGGTTTAAAAGTCATTTCTTTTGTTTCTGGGGGTTTAATTCTTGTCGTAATTTTATTTCCAATTTTTACGTTTCCTATTATTGACTTTATAAATTGGTTCCAATTCGGATAATTGTCAAAGTCTGTGAGGATTGACCATACTTTCGTTGGGGATGCATTAATTAATATTTCTGTTTTTATTTCTTTTGCCATAGCTGAAGAAGCTAATAGGGTGATTAGAATACTTGTTATTAAATATCTCATTTGTTACGTTTTTTTATCACGTTACAAAGGTCTATGGAAATTATTATTTTGCTCTTGACAAATGTCAAGAAATCATAACAGTTGTTTTTTTCTAATTCGACTAAAAGTCTCAGGTGTCATTCCCAGCATTGAAGCAATGTATTGCAGGGGAACTTGATTAAACAATTCTCTGTTGTTTTCAAAAAAATAATTATATCTTTCTTCTGCTGTCATAGATAAATGACTAAAAATTCTTTCTTCTAAAATTATAAAACAACGAACAATAAATAGCTTTTCTAATTCGTGCCATTTAGGAATTAATTTTCCAATTTTAT
>NZ_PJBS01000203.1 GCF_002836055.1 Psychroflexus sp. MES1-P1E | reverse complement strand
TTTACATTTTTCTGCATCCACAAAGCGAAAACCAATAGTATCCCAATAGTTTATGCCTCCTTTTTTAGAATTACCTTTACCTTTATACTCTTTTTCAACACCTCTTTTGATTGTAAAATAAAAACTTCTTACAGGACCTCTGACATGAACAAAAGGTTTGGTATATTCCACTTTCGTAATTTTGTCGAGATCTATCCATTTTTTTTTCCCAATATATTTATTAACATGACTAGGTTTAAAATAAACTGTCAATTGTGTTTTAGATATTGTGTATTTCCCCGTCACATATCGTGGAGTATTGTCTTGAATAAACTTTGCTAATCCATTTGAAGTCTGTAATTCAAGTTCTTCAATTTTTTCTTTCGCTTCTTTGTCATATTTTCTATCTCCATCAGTATTTAGATAAGTATTGTAACTATCTATACTATTTAAGAAAGTTGCGGTGTTCCATTTTATTCTATCGAGTTCCTTACTTTTATTTTCTTGGATTTTTTCCATCCTGTTATCAAAAGCCTCTTTTTTTCTTTCTATGCGCCTCTCTTTATTATCATTTTTATCTTCATATTGTGAGTAACTATAAAGTGACTTTGACCCTTGGTTTTGTTTTTTCTCAAATGCGGTTTGAATTTCAGCCAGTTTTTTGTCAAGTTGTTCTCCTGTGCTTTTGTATAAAGCAAATTCGCTTGAGTTTTCAACATTATCTGGCACCATTAATTTAAGGGTTTCGTAGGCTATTTTTGCTTTCGTATAATCTTGCGTGTTGTAATACGCCATAAATAAAAGGGCTTCTACTTTGGGGTTGGACTTGCCTAAACTCGTTTTAACACGCTCGGTTTGCTTTACTGCCTCTGTAAAGTTGCCGTTTTTGTAAAACTCTTCTGCTTTAGTGAAGTTTTGTTTGGGAGTTTGGGCAAAAATTGAACAGCACCCTAATAAGAGAATTAAAAATATATAATATTTTTTCATTTTTTTAAATTTATTATTTTTCAAAATAGTCTTCCCTTTCTATAGCCACTAAGTTGCCCTTAAAATTTAATTTATCATCATAAAATGCAAAATTAATTCTCCAAGTTTTAAATGTGGCGCCTCTTCCAATTCCACTTAAAATAAGATTTATTCCATTTTTGTTCACAAGATTATGTACCCTGTTTCTCTGAAAATCGAAAGGCCCGCCTTCATCTCTATTTCCTTCAAAATCATATTCATAGTAAATATTCCAAGGCATATCAATATTTCCTCCGTAATTGTATGGCGTGTTTTGTGTAAATATCACGTTAAAATTCTCATCTATATTAGGTCGTTCATCAAATTCATAATATGAAACATCCCCATCTTTGTCAATCAAGTACAAGACATTTGCTATATCTACTAGAGGGAAACCACGATCATTTTTATTGTAGGTATCTTTAAAAACTCTTTCCCCAGCAAAATTAGTGATTTCGTAGTATTCACTTGTATATGCACCATTGATATCTATTTTAAATAGGATATAATTATCTAATAGTATACCTATTGGATTCGGTGTTTTTTTGGTCGCTTCTTTCCAATGTCTATAATGCTGTGCATACGCTTCCTTCCATATCATCGCTATATCACTATCTGGAACATCTGCATATTCTTTAGGGTCATATTCTTGCAAAAAATCATTTTTAAGCGTTATCTCATTTCCCGTATCAAGATCAATTAGTACATTTATATTTGTGCCGTCCCTTTTGCCTGCGGTTTTAATACCAACTTTTGGCATTGGATTAACTAGCTCAGGTAATTCACCCCATTCATCATTACGATTATATTCAGTAGTACGTTGAATTTTTGCCAACTCAGCATCTAATATTTCCTGCAGGCTTAATTCTTTCTTTTTATTTTTATAACGGTCATAAGTTTTTATGATATCTATCATTTCATATTCTGGCCATTCTAACGTTTCAATTGAGGCATTAACATTTAATTGTTTTACTTGCTTCCAGATGTTTTTAATTTTTTTAATTCGCTGTTTTTGTTCCTCTTCTGAAAGACGCTTAAAACTAGCTTCTGAAACATTTAAATTTACCAATTGGCCCATAGGTTCTGGGTATTGCCAATCAAAAAACTCGTTCCAAGTGGGTGGGCTTCCTGCAACTGTAGGTTCTCTAAACGCACCTTCTTTTGCAATAAGTAAATCAACATCTTTAACTATATAAGTATAGTTAACATCAATAGGGACACTAGATTCTTCTACACTAATTTTTCTAGCATTACCTGATATTTTAATGTCTACTTTTGTAGGTCTTAAGTCTAAAAAACGTTTTTGTAAGTCTGGATACTCTTTGAGTTGATCTAACCCAATGCTTCTTGTCGTATTATCAACTTTTACCCTAAAGCTTTCTTTTCTAAACCATTGAAAGGCGTACATTTCTAAGGGTTCACCTAGATAATCCCACACTTTCATTTTGAGGGTAAATTCATTGAGTAAACCTGTTTTATCCACTGCATCGATAGGAGCTCTGTTCATAATGCCAAGGACTTTTATGTCACCTATGAAACGTCCTTTGGAGTCTTCTACTAAAGTACCGTCGTAAATTTGTGCATTTGCAACAAAGGTAAATATGAGCAGTAGGATTGGAATGAGTTTGTTTTTCATATTTTTTAATTTTTAATCTTCTTTCGCTTCTTTAATAAATAATTTAGTTAAAAGGCTTTCATTCGTTTCAGAATTAGTTTCTAAAAATTCATTCAAATAACTACTCGTAGTTCCGTGAGGGTTTACGTGCTTTAATTTGAGTTTAACTATTAAGGCGATAATTTCTATTTTTTCACCTTCTTTTGTTTTTGAAGGTAAGAAAAATTGTGCTTCATTTTTTGCTTTTAGCGCTAGCTCAGTAGATTGAAAACTTGGATTAACCAGATTAATACTTGATGTTCCTAAATCAATAATTTTTTCTCGTACAGCTTCACTATCTTTAATATCTTCTCTAACAAATGCACTAATTGATTAATCAAAATTGCTAATAATAAGGTCGTAATTCTTATGAATTTTTACGGGAGTATGCGTTTGTACAATATTTGAAAGTTCAACTTTTAGAAAATTATCTACTACATAAAAATCAAAATCATAGGTTGCCAAACTGTCCTTTTCGGTGCTTCCTTTTGCGTAAAAAAGTTCCTTAACCTTTATAAGAGCCAATTTATCCTTTAGTTTTTTGAAATTTATTACTTGTGGGCTTAAAACCTCACTTTCAAAAGTATAATCTTCTACCTTTTTAGCAGTTGCTTTTTTAAGAGCATTACTTCCATATTTGATGATTTCTGGAAGTAAAATTCCTACTACTGTTCCTGCGCCAATAAGCTTATTATTACCTGTTTTTTCATTTTTGATGTAGACAGGTACTTCCATTTCCGTAATAATACCCTTTACCTTTTCACAATCCAAGTTTGTATTCTGTATTTTAAATTGAGCAAAGGTTGAACAGTAAACTAATAATGTGCATACTGCTGTAATTATTGATTTTTTCATTGTGTTTAGGTTTTAGCTTTCAAAGATTGAGTTTAATATTAATTAAATCAATACCTACTAATAGGTTTTTTTTGCTTGTTGCCAACAATGGTATATAGAACATAATGTTCTATATACCACCAATATAGGATATATATAACATATGTTCTATACATCTTTTATATAATTCTAAGAATCAAGA
>NZ_PJBS01000201.1 GCF_002836055.1 Psychroflexus sp. MES1-P1E | reverse complement strand
ATAATAATTGAAATAAAACAAATTATGGTCTCTGTTTACTTTGATGAATAGTAATTATATTCCCTTGATTTGAAATAGATATCAAGCAATAAATATATCATATGAAAAAAAACATTAAACTTTTTTGGTTTATAGTACTCTTAGCAAATATTTCATACTCGCAAAGCTTTCCCAACATCAAAGTAGAAAAAGATAGTTTAGGATTAAGGAACCTTGAAATAAAGGTAGAAGTTATCGGAAACATGGCTACAACCACATACGATATGATATTTTATAATCCATATGACAGGGTTTTGGAAGGAGAATTATCGTTCCCATTGGGTCAAAATCAAAGTGTATCTCGATTTGCACTAGATTTAAATGGAGAGCTTCGAGAGTCTGTTGTTGTGGAAAAGGAAATAGGTAGAGTTGCATTTGAAACTACAATAAGGCAAAATATTGACCCAGCATTGCTGGAGCAAACAAAAGGAAACAATTACAAAGCAAGAATATATCCTATTCCAGCCAAAGGGACCAAAAGAGTTGTTTTAAGTTATGAGCAGGAGCTTATATTAAACAACGATAGTCATTACTTCCAGCTTCCACTGTATTTCAAAGAAAGATTAGACAATTTTAAACTTGAAATGGTTGTCTACGAACAAACCATAAAGCCCTTTATTGAACAGGGAGGGTTTGAAAACTTTAATTTTGATTCTTGGCAACAAAGTTATATTGCTAAAACTTCCAAAGAAAATTATACACCAAACAAGTCCTTAATTATTAAAATACCAATTGATATTGAAAAGGAAAAAATAATAGCATCCGAAGATTATTTCTATATCTATAAGGTTTTAGAACCAAGTAAAAAGTCCAAAAGAAAACCTAAAAACATTGAACTTTATTGGGATTCATCGTATTCTATGAGAAGCAGAGATATTAAGACTGAATTGGCCTTATTAGATACTTTTTTCGAATACTTGCAAAATGTAAATGTGACTCTTATAGATTTTAGTAATACCGTAAAATCAAAAGAAAAATTCATCGTTAAAAAAGGTGATTGGACCCAGATAAAACTTGAATTAGAAGATACAAACTATGATGGTGGTACTTCCTATAAAAACATCCTGTCTACTAATAACAAAACTGATACATACTTATTGTTTACGGATGGTTTAGATAATCTTGGAAAGTTTAATAACACTTTCAAAAAACCAGTTTATGTTGTTAATAGTCTAGTTACATCTAACCATAATTATTTGGACCAAATATGTACATCTTCTGGTGGCAACTATATTAATCTAAATAATGTGAGTAAAGACCAAGCAGTTAATTTATTAAAATATGATACTTATCGTTTTTTAGGAACAAGTCAAACTTCGGAAAAAAAGATTGAAATATATCCTAATTATATTGCTACTCTGAAAAATGATTTTTCAATTTCTGGCAAGAACTTTAACGATGGTGACAAGGTATTAATGCATTTTGGCTATGGCAATGTGACCTCTGAGACAATTGAATATGTTTTGAATTCGAGCAACACGGAGAACGAACAAATTAAAAGAATATGGGCACAAAAGAAACTTAGCTCATTAATCATAGAGAAAGAGAAGAATAAAAAACTAATAATTGATTTGAGTAAAGATTATCAATTAATTTCTCCCTATACTTCATTGATAGTACTTGATAGAGTTGAAGATTATGTTCGCTATGAGATAACGCCTCCCAAAGAATTACAAGAAGAATATAATCGTTTGGTATCGGAACATAGAAATGATAAAGACTCTAGGAAAGAACAATTGAGAGCACTTAAAGAAGGAATATCTGAAGAATATGAAGATTTATCTAAATGGTGGGGAAACAAATTTGAGTTTAAAAAAGAAACAAAAAAAGGAATTAATCCCACTGATATAGAGAACCAAACTCAAAACAATAATATAGGGAATAATAACTCTCAAGAGACTAACTATAATATCAGTAATAATATTTCAATTGACCATTCTAGGCCAATAATTAAAGGAACAGTAACGGAACTTGAAGGACCACCACTGCCTGGAGTTAATATAGTAATCAAAGGAACTTCAACTGGTACAGTTACAGATTTCGATGGTAATTATGCTCTGAATGCATACATAGGTGATATAATCACATACAATTTTTTGGGTATGATAACTATAGAAAAAACTGTCAGCAGTAATAATATAATTGATTTAGAAATGACTTCTGATGAAAACTCCTTAGAGGAGGTGGTTGTAGTTGGCTATGGTTCTATAAATGATCAACTATCTGGCAGAATTGCTGGGGTTCAAATTGTACAAGATTCAGAAGTAATTGAAAGTGATGAAGTAAGTCTAAATATTCGTGGAGTTAGTAGTTTAGGAGCAAATAGTACCCCATTATATATTGTAGACGGAATAGCTGTAGACAAAAAACCAGAGTTGGACGCTGATAATATTGAAGGTATATATGTAGTAAAGGCAGAACAAGCAACAGCACTTTATGGTTCAAGAGCTTCGTCTGGAGTTGTAATTATAAAGACAAAACAAGGGTCTGAAGAGCATTTTGAACGGATACAAGAGCTTGAAGAAAGAATTGATGATACAATTGAATTGAAGGCTTGGAGTGCTGATTCACCTTATCTCAAAGAATTAAACAAAACAAAGTCAACAGAGCAAGCTTATGAATCTTATTTAAAGCTTCGTGATACTTATAAAAATCTGCCAGCTTTTTATATAGATGTTGCCGATTTTTTTGAAAAAATAAAGGAATCTGAAATTGCTATTCAAATACTTACCAATATCGCTGAAATAGATATTGATAATTATGAATTATTAAGAGCTATGGCCTATAAATTAGAATACTTTAAGGAATATGAAATGGCCATTTATATGTATGAAGAGATTTTAGATTTAAGACCAGAAGATATTCAATCTTACAGGGATTTGGCACTTTCATATCAAGAAATTGGTGAATATCAAAAGGCGTTGGATTTATTTTATAAAATTGTCAATGGTGAACTTTTGGAAAAGGATATGGCAAGAAGGTTTGAAGGAATAGAGGCCATTGCATTTGTTGAAATGAATAATTTGATAAATAAATATCATGAGCAATTAAATTTGAATGCAGTTGATAAAAAGTATATCAAAAATACCAATGTAGACTTAAGAGTTGTGATAGATTGGAATCACAACGATACTGATATTGACCTTTGGATTCTTGACCCAAACAAAGAAAAATGTTCTTATGAACATATTAAAACTAAAATTGGAGGTAGATTATCTACTGATATGACGGAAGGATTTGGTCCTGAAGAGTTTTTACTTAAAAATGCTGTGAAAGGTGAATACAAATTTTTTATAGATTATTATTCAGATGAAGTACAGAAAATATCTGGCCCCACTTTCCTTAAAATTACAATTTTTAATAACTATGGTAATAAAAATGAATCTAAAAAAACTAATGTTTATCGTTTAGATAGCGAAGATGATGAAATTGAAATAGGTCGTTTAGAAATTAAAAAATGATGGCTGGTATTGTTATAGAATTAACAAAAACTACTCAAGAGAACATCAAAGTTCAAAGAAATTTAAGGTTTTGAAAGAATAATAGTAATTATTGGATTCAATGAGATTTAAGAATTTGAATAATAAAACTACTGCCTACACCGTGTATAATTAATGGCTAGTCCTCGCCTACTTAGGAAAATCCTCGCAGATCTTCTATTCGGTTTTTATTTACTAAATTAGGTTCTTAAAAACGCAACTTTCCTTAT
>NZ_PJBS01000200.1 GCF_002836055.1 Psychroflexus sp. MES1-P1E | reverse complement strand
CTTTTATAAAAGAATTGCCAATTATAATTCATATTTCTGGTATTGAAAAAAAAAAAATCATGGTTAGAAAGTATTACAAATCTGATTATTCAAGAAGCTGGGAGTGAAAACTCCGGAAAAAATGTTATTGTCAATAAATTAGGAGAAGTATTATTTATACTTCTCCTAAGAGCTTATATGCAGAAGAATAGTAAAAAGAGTGGCTTTATTGCTGCTATGCAGGATGAACGAGTAGGAAAGGTTTTAAAATCACTACATCAAAAACCTGAACTGGATTGGCAAGTAAATTCAATGGCAAAAATTGCTGGAATGTCTAGAACAAGTTTTAGTAATCACTTTAAGAAACTAACAGGAATAACTCCATTTAACTACATAACACAATGGCGAATTTTAGAGGCTATAGATCTTTTAAGAGATAGTAATAAATCAGTTAGCGAAATAGCGGAAAAAGTAGGCTATTTGTCAGAAGCAGCGTTTAATAGAGTATTCAAGAAAAGAGTTGAACATACACCTTTGAAGTTTAGACAACTGTCTAATGATACTAATGTCTCGTCCTAAAATACGATCCAGAGGAAAATCCGTAGGATTTTCCGAGTGCACACAGACTTATGCAATTGATTATACACATTGTTATATCCAGTTTTTATTCTTCTTCAACTCCACCTGCAAAATTCAAAACTTTACTAGCAGCAATTGAAGCTTCTTTTAATGATTTTTCTATATCTTTAGTTTTCAGCCATTCAATACTAAAGGCTGCTTGAAAAGCGTCTCCACAACCTGTTGTGTCAACAATTTTATCAACTTCAATCGCTTTTTGGTAATATCTTTTATTTTCAAAAAGGGCTACACTACCTTTTGCTCCTAAAGTCGGCACTATTAGTTTTCCCTTTTGGGAAGAAAGTTCTTGTAGTTCATCCAACATATCTTCTTTACCACTCAGAAAAACAATGTCGATATTGTCTATATGTTCTTTGATGAAGTCAATTCCTAAATAATCTAAAAAATCAATAACTATTAATTGATTTTCATTTCGTCTCTTTAAAAGTTCTTTCAAGTTTGGGTCACCCGCTGGCATTGCAACAATTTTACTGTCAGCCAAAGACTTCCAATCACTTTCTGATAATCTAAACTTATCAAATGCGCCTCCATTCCAGCTATCGTTTTTAAAATATCTGTCTCCTTTTTCATTAATGAAAATTTTATTTGATGCAGTCGTTTCGTTAATCTGGTATAACCTAGAACGATTTATATTTAATTTATCTAATTGGTTTTCTATTAGTTTTCCAAATCTATCTTTTCCAATTGCCCCAATTACTGAGGTATCTTCATATCCTAAAAGTTTGCATTGAATAGCAAAGTTCAATGAATTTCCTCCAACGTAAATTTCATCCAATTCAGGAAATAAATCCACACAAAAGGAGGTTAAAGCTGTTATTTTCATTTTCTTTTTTTTTAAATGTCTCGTCCTAAAATACGTCTACAGGTTATTGAATAAGATAAAGCTGCATTTTGGTGCACTTTATAAGGTATTTCGTAGTTTAGTTTTTAAGCCTTTTGCGAACAGTTTACGTAATAAGAATAGTTGCATTATTTAATCAATTAATTCAGTAAATTCAAACCGAATAGAACATAGCTGAAGTTTTCTGAAGTAGGCTACTACGACTAGCAATAAATTACATATAGTGCTTTAGCACGTTTTAATCAGGCATAGATATTATTTCAAATTTCAAACCTTTTTCTATTTTGTAATTTTTATTAAAATTTGGCGATTTTATTCCAGCATATATCATTCCAGCTGCCGGGATAGTTAACCAAAATGCTGCTGAATTAGCAAATACGCCAATTATAACACCAACACCAGCTGTTATAGCACCACCGTAAATCAGAAATCCTAAGGTTAATATATACGTTAATGGAGGGTTACGTTTTAATTCACTAAAATCAGTTAAGTTTATTCGAACATTATCAATAATAATGACGCTATTTTCTAATTTAAAACTAACTTTAATCTTCAGCTCATCTAAAGTCGTTAATTTTATTCTTCTATTTTCTTTGATGATTTTTTCTTTACTGGTGTTTAAATTTGTCATTTTTATATCATTGCTTTTTTTTTATTAGATGCCAAAATATGTCAATGGTTACGTAAAATGTGCTTCAACAGTTATGTATAAAAATGGTAAAAGAAACAGACCACCAGGAAAATTCACGAGTTTTCCAATGGAATATGATCAAGCCATAGCCTAAATACGTTATTAGTAGCAAGGTTTCTTGGGGTCTATCTCTTTCCATTCTACAATGATTTCTGTCACATCTCTATCCTCTTTGTCAATATAAAAACGACGGTCACCATCAAAGAACGCTACTTCTTTTATGCCATCTTTGTATTTTACCATTACATCTCTCATTACTTTGAGTTGTTCGGTTCTTGAAACCGCAACCCAGTAGTTGTTGCTTCCTTTAATGCATCTGAACAAGCATTGCGAACACGTCCGTCAGTTATTTCAAGCGTATCCGCACCCTGCAAGCAAAGGCTTTTTAATAAAATTTATTTAGTTTCACTCATTTTTATATTTATGCCTTACTGACAACTGACTTTCCATTCCATTTTGGTCCATCTTAAAACTTATATCCCAAAGACATTTGAAATACACTATTTTTAACATCAGGGTTTTCCCCAACTGTTGTAATACCGTAATTATAGCGTACTTGCGCAAACAGATTAGAATTGAAATTATATCCCAAACCAGCATTAAGTCCAAAATCAAAACTTGAAGCATCTATATCAGCATCAGGAATTGAACTATCATCAAATTCTGCCTTGTCATTTAGTAAAAATGACGCTTGTGGTCCTGCTTCTACACTAAACTTTTCAGACAGGTAATATTTTACCATCAAAGGAATTGTGAGGTAATCAACTTTGATTTTTAATGAATTTTGAACTTCTGAACCTTGTGTGGAATACAATAATTCTGGTTGAAGTGAGATTTTTTTGTTGAGCTTAAATTCGGCAAATCCACCAACATGAAAACCAAATAAACTATTTTCACCCACGTCTCCTCCGGTAAAGTTTGAAATGTTAAGACCTGTTTTTAATCCAAAATCGACATTTTGTGCTATCATTGAATTTGATAGTCCTAAAATTGCAATAGTTGATAGTAATAAAATTCTTTTCATAATTGTTTTTTTCATAATTGTTTTTATTTTGATTTAATATGACAGCTTTTTTGTTTGCCTGTATTTTTCGTTTAGATACAAGGAATGCTGAAAGGTTACAAGTTATTTTTTTTATTAAAACCGATATCCAACTCTTAAGTGTAAATTCAAATCAACTTCGCTTTTGTTTTCAAGAAACCCAGCTTGTTTAGCAAAAGTGCATCTGTATCCAATTCCGAATCCCGTTTCATAAGTGAAGTGTTTTCCAATATTTCGTCTAATTCCCTAAGTTGGTATGATTGAAATGTCACTAACTATTCTTATATTATCAGTGTTTGAAATAACAAACCAATCTGGATGATAACTTGTTTTTAGTGAGATAAAATTTCCGCTATTTCCGTCAATTCTGCGTGATTTCTCTACTCTTTTATTCAGGTTATAATAAAGTCTTGGTTCAAGCGTAATTACTGGTGTCAATAAAAACCCAGTTCCATCATAAAAATCTCCTCCCCAAATTCCGCTGTCAAATCCGATTTCAGAACGCAATGCTATTGAATTTAATATCTTCAATTCATTATGCGCCCAAATTCCTAAAAATCCAGTTTGGATACCATAG
>NZ_PJBS01000163.1 GCF_002836055.1 Psychroflexus sp. MES1-P1E | reverse complement strand
AAATGAAGAATTTGTACATATGGTCTGCGAGAACAATGTAAAAAATACTATAGACCAAATTAGAATAAACAGTCCTATTCTAAAAGAAATGGAAGCTAATGGAGAAATAAAAATTGTAGGTTCCGTTTATGATATGGATAAGGGGAAGGTTGTTTGGTTAGAATAGAGTCCTATTGAAACAAAAAATCCATAATGTAGAATATTTAAGTGCCCTCTTAAAATTTAAAACTTATACCATTTAGATCTACATTAATTTTAAACCAAAAACTCTGTTTAAGAAATTAAACAGGGATTTATTTATTTTACATGATTCTAAACCAAATAGAATTTAGATAATCTTATGTTTTTTTCTGTCCATTTCTTTTAGGTATATTTTTCTAATTCTCAAATGTTTTGGGGTTACCTCCACATATTCGTCTTTTTGAATATATTCTAAAGCCTCTTCTAAAGAGAATTTCCTAGCAGGGACAATTTTTGCTTTGTCATCTGCACCTGAGGATCTAACGCTAGATAGTTTTTTCTTTCAGGCTATCACTCATCCAGTTGTTAAGTACCGAACCGTAAACAGCTGGAAAGTCCAATTGCCATTCCTCTGCACCAAGCTCAAACATCAAGTCAAACACTTTTCGTGTACCTCTTCTGGAGTACAATTAAGCTTGTCGACTTTATTGATAACAACACAAGGTTTAAGATCTAAAGCTTTTTGTAAGACGGAACGATTTTGTGACATAGGACCTTCAAAGACATCTACCACTAGCAGAACTCCATCAGCCATATTCAAAACACGCTCTACTTCTCCTCCAAATCAGCGTGATCGGAAGTGTCAATACTATTTATTTTGGTGTCTTTATAGATGACAGAGACATTTTTAGATATACTAGTAATTCCACCCTAATGCTCCAAATCATTATTATCTAAGATAAGATCTCCTGTTGATTCGTTGTTGCAAAACAATTTACAGTAATGCCTAATTATGTCTGCCAAAGTTGTTTTACCATGGTAGTCGTGAGCAATAATAGCAATATTCTTGATGTTCATAAAAAGGCATAATTTAAAGCATTTAAATTATGGTTTATTTTAATGATATTGCCCTGTTTTATGATGTGAAAATAACAAGACACCAACACCTTACAATATTTTAACGATTTAATAAACTCAGGATATGACTTTCTAACTTAGGATCATTCAGGTTCAAAGAATTATCTGTAATTGTAAAAGATTGATCAACAACATATACCTTATTGAGATAATTTCTAAAAAAAGAATATTTACTAAAGGGTGCATCAGAGATGATTTGAAATTCGGTGCTATATTTAAAGTCGAGTTGTTTTAACGCATTTTGCCAAAGAGCTCCGTTTTGAAAATCTAGGTTTATACTTAAAAACTTAACTTTAGGATATTTAGCTCTCAACTCATCGATTTTTTTCAAATTGCTTTTTTTGGCCTCTAAGGATAAAGCGGACCACGTATACAAAACCACAGGCTGTCCTTGAGCAAGAGATTTAAAACTTAAAGTGTCTGAACTGGTGGATTTAAATCTTGCCTCTTTCAAGCTACTCCCTATTAGATATTGACTTTGAATAGCTGTTAATTGATGTAATTCTTTTTCATCTAATGTAGGGCGATCAAATTTCTGAATGATGGATAAGGTTTCTTCTAGCTGGGCTTTAGTTTGAGAAAAAACAATTTCACGCCGAATTAGTCGATTAAAAAAGTTGGTTTTCAAATAGTCATTTTGAAATAACCCGTGAACTAAATTCAACCGTCGCTTCAAGTTTTTATGGTCATTCAAATCGAAGCACTCTCTGTTGGAAGGTTCACAAACTTCAATAGAATAATTTTTAAGATAATTATCCAAAAATCGCATATAACTAAAGTTGGAAACTAAATCGGAATCATTAAAATTCACATCTTCTCGATAGCTAAAATAATCTTTTGGAAATTCTTTAAATTTTATTGGGATGTATTTCCTTATGAGAAATGCGTAGCGTTCTCGCATATCATAATGTTCATAATTAATAGTACTTAAGGCGATATTCTTAAAATAAGGACTAAAATTCGATTGACTCTCTAGTGTGTTGAATTTTGCCAATCTTAATGCTCTCAAAGAGTCAGTTTTTTTGGTAAAAGCATCTGGAGATATTCTATAGTAGGAAAGAATTAGATCGTTATCCTCTTCATTAAGAAGAAACATATTGATCAAAAAATTATTTTCTTCTGACGAGTCTCCATCAAAACTCAAGGATTCGTCGAAGGCCATAGTATTCACCCTTAATACTGAACTATCTCCGGGCTTCAGATACATCGATTGACTTTCTGGATGGTGTTTAAAAGTATAAACAGATTCTTTATCTATAGAAAATCTGAAACCGAAATTATTGTTAGAATCTAAAGCAATGGTGTCAATAATGTCATCATTATGTTTTAGAGTGACGTAATTAGTATTTGGGTTAACAATTCTACCACCGACATAAGTTTCCTTATCTTCAGTGTGATTTGTACATGACAAAAAACTTAATATTAGTAATAGGTAGGTATATCTCATAAAAACTGAACAATACACACAAATCTAACTTTACCAAATCGTTGAATATGTTAACTCACAGTTAAAAAAGCAGTTTTGTTAATCCTTCATGAATTGTCATAAATTGATTACTTTTGCAAAAAATTAGATTTATTATGCTTTCAGTTTCAAATCTTTCTGTGCAATTTGGTAAACGTATTCTTTTTGATGAAGTCAATACGACCTTTACCACTGGGAATTGCTATGGTATTATTGGTGCCAATGGTGCTGGAAAATCAACGTTCCTAAATATCATTTCTAACAAAATGGATCCCACTTCTGGCAATGTCACCTTAGAGTCTGGTAAACGGATGTCTGTCTTGGAACAAGATCACTCCATGTTTGATAATTATAATGTCCTAGAGACGGTCGTAATCGGGAATGAGCCGCTTTACAAGATCAAAAAGGAAATGGATGAGATCTATGCCAAAGAAGATTTTAATGATGCCGATGGTGAACGCGTTGGAGTCCTTCAAGTTGAATTTGAAGAAATGGACGGTTGGAATGCCGAGAGTAATGCCGCTGCCCTACTTTCTAATTTAGGCATAGAGTCAAGTTCTCACTATACATTGATTAAGGACTTAGATGGACCACAAAAAGTGAGAGTACTCTTAGCTAAAGCTATTTTTGGAAATCCTGATGTATTAATTATGGATGAGCCTACCAACGATTTAGATTATGAAACTATATCGTGGTTGGAGAATTTCTTAGCAAACTTCAATAATACCGTTATTGTCGTTTCTCACGACCGTCACTTCCTAGATGCGGTTTGTACTCATATCTCTGATATAGATTTTGGAAAAATCAACCATTATAGCGGTAACTACACCTTTTGGTATGAATCGTCTCAACTCGCTGCCAAGCAACGTGCACAGCAAAACAAAAAGTCTGAAGAAAAGAAAAAGGAACTTCAACAATTTATTGAGCGTTTTAGTGCTAACGTGTCTAAGTCGAAGCAAGCGACGTCGAGAAAGAAAATGTTGGACAAGTTGGACTTCCAGAATATCAAACCTTCGAATAGAAGATATCCTGCTATTATTTTTGAAAAAGAAAGAGAAGCCGGAGATCAAATTTTACATGCTGAAAACCTATCGGCTAGCATAGACGGTGAAGTCATTTTTAAAAATGTTCACATCAATTTAAACAAAACCGATAAAGTGGTCTTTTATTCAAAAGATTCTCGTGCTACCAGTGCTTTATATGAAATCATAAATGGCAATGCAGAACCAGATACAGGCTCTTATAAATGGGGAGTCACGACCAACCAATCCTACTTACCTAACGACAATAGTGACTATTTCGAAAGTAAATTTTCTCTTGTAGATTGGCTAAGACAATGGGCTAAAACTGAAGAAGAGAGAGAGGAAGTTCACATCCGTGGATTTTTAGGTAAGATGCTTTTCAGTGGCGATGAAGCACTAAAAACTTGTAATGTACTTTCTGGAGGTGAAAAAGTAAGATGTATGGTTAGTAGAATGATGATGACTAGAGCCAATGTTTTAATTTTAGATGAACCTACCAATCACTTAGATCTTGAAACCATAACCGCTTTCAATAATTCTTTAAAGAATTTCAAAGGAAATATTTTACTTACTACTCATGACCATCAATTTGCACAAACAGTAGGTAATAGAGTGATTGAACTCACACCTAATGGCATCATTGACAAATTTTCAACGTTCGATGAATACATGTCGGATCCCAAAATCAAAGAACAACGTGAAAAGATGTATACTGTAGAAGCCTAAAAGGCAATACATCATCAACTAAAAAAGACTTCGAAATTCGAGGTCTTTTTTAGTTGATAGAGGAGATTAAATTTTATCTATAGATCTTTTGCTCATTCACCCAGTTTTGATACAGCCGAGCATTGCGGTTATGCTGAGCATAAGTTTTAGCAAATTTATGATACCCCATATTTTCTGTATCAGCAACGAAATACAAATAGTCATGAGATTCTGCATTCAGCACAGCGTCTATAGAAGACACATCCGGCATAGCGATAAGCCCTGGAGGTAATCCTTTGTTCTTGTACGTGTTATAAGGAGAGTCCAAATCTAAATCCTTATACAAAACACGTTTAATTTGAGTTTCAAAATCTTGATTTTGGTTTTGGATAGCAAAAATTACAGTAGGGTCTGCTTGTAACTTCATTCCTATGCGAAGTCTATTTAAATACACTCCTGCAACCTTGGGTCGCTCCTCTACTTTAGCGGTTTCTTTTTGAACTATAGCCGCTAAAGACATGACTTCTGTAGGTGTCAAATTAAGAGCATTAGCCTTTTTAGTTCGGCTGGTATTCCAAAATTTAGTATAATAATTGACCATTCTATCCCGGAATTCTTCTCCAGAGGTATTCCAGTAAAATTCGTAGGTATTTGGAATATAAAATTTTAGGCTTTCTAGAGCTGTTATTTGTAGAGAATCCAAAAAAGTACTATCCACCATAGCAGATAATAGAGATATGCTGTCGGCTTCAATTTGTTCTGCAATTCGTCCAGAAAGTTCTTCTAGCCTATGTTGGTTGTTAAAGCCAACTTGAATGGGAACATTCCTAGATCGTAAAGTGTTGACAATTCTGTTATTATTCATTCCTTTTTCCAACACAAAATGGCCGGCTCTTATTGAATTTTGATAGCCTTTCTTTTCTGCTACAGTAATAAAATCCTCTGTGTTTATAAGTAAAGGATGAATCTGATCAACAACCTGCTGAAGACTACTCCCTGTTAAAATATAAACCGATTGCTTTTCAGCTTCGAACGTGGTATTTGGGGAGAAAATAGTTGTGTAAATAGCATAACTTATAACACCTAGAATAACTAGACCTACCGCAGAAGCTGCGATTAATATTTTTTTAATGTACATGCATTATTTTTTGAAGTAAATATTCACTTTGAAATTTACCAGCATTAAATCTCCAATCTTTCTTAAGACCAATTTCTTCAAATCCAAAGCTTTTAAAAAGCCTTAAGCTATTTTTGTTATTTTCTATAATTGAAGCGAATATTTGATGCAAATCCAAGACATCAAACGTATAATCTAACATCAATTCCAAAGCTTCTGTACCATAACCTTTAGCCTGGTAATCCTTAAGAATTAGAATACCAAGACCAGCTCGCTTATTTTTAGGATCAAAATCATAAAGATCTATAAATCCAATAGGTTGCTTATTGTGCAAGGCAATAACCAGTCGCATTTGCTTAACTTCATAAATATCTTTGTAAGCATTTTGTAAGTATTCTTTTAAGACCGATCTAGAGAAGGGCTGAACTGTATCACTTAAATACCAAAAGTGTTCATCATTTTCCACCAGCTCAAGAAAATCCAAATCTTCTAAGATCAAGGCTCTAAGTAAAATGTGTGAACTTTTAAGTTTTATCATTATAATTTCCTTCAAATACGAATGTAGCAGGTCCCTTTAACCAAATATTTTTAGCTGCATTTAAACCTTCAATTTCAAAATAAACTTCCAAAGATCCGCCTTTAGTAAGAACCTTCACCGGTAAATCTTCAACTTTATTGGACATTTTTGATGTTATAGCCGCAGCAGTAACTCCGGTGCCACAAGAATAGGTTTCATCTTCCACTCCCCTTTCATAGGTTCTTACATGGACATCTCCGTCAATAACTTGAATAAAGTTAACATTGGTTCCACCTATGGCCTCATAGTTGGGAAGATTTCTTATTCTGCGACCCTGTACAAAAACGTCAAAATCTTTCACATCATCCACAAAAGCTACATGGTGTGGAGAACCTGTATTCATAAAAGAAGCTTCTCTACTTAAATTTACAGTGGGAACATCTATCATTTTTAAACTGACTGTCTCCCCTTTAATAATAGCAGAATGTAAACCATCTACAGCTTCAAAAGTTGTTTCAGAATCGATAATGCCAAGCTGTTTTGCAAAAGCGACTATACATCTCCCACCATTCCCACACATGCTGCTTTCTTTGCCATCTGCATTAAAATAAATCATTTTAAAATCTGAAATAGAATCGGATGGATTTTCCAGTAAAATAAGACCGTCCGCTCCTACACCAAATCGTCTATCACATAAGCCTTGGATGAATTTGGCATCGTTTTTGAAAACTGGAATCCTGTTATCTATAAGTACAAAATCGTTTCCCGTTCCCTGATATTTAAAGAAATGTAAGTCCATTAATTGTAATTGTAACTTGCAAATATAGGATAATAATAAGGGAAACGCTTGGGTTAAAAATGGGTTAAATTCATTCTTAATCTGAAGACATAAAGTAATTTTAAATTCACTAAAATAATACTAGTCATGAAAAAAAACATTAAATTTTTTGCTCTAGCTCTAATGGTCACCTTTCTTAGCGTTGGAGTATATAAAATCTTTTTTGAGGCACCGCCCCTAATTTCTGAATCTTACCAAATACCCTGGCAACAAGATAGCATGAATCCAACAGTGCAGCTTACTTCAGCTCTAAAAGAAAAGTCTGAATTAAGTTTTACTGAGGCTGCAGAAAGAACTGTAAACGCCGTTGTTCACGTAAAAAATGTAGCCACTACAAGGCAACCTAGAAGTTTATTTGACTATTACTACGGAAGCGGAGAAACTCAAAAAGCAATAAGAGGTGCCGGATCTGGAGTAATCTTGAGTCCCGATGGATTAATAGTCACCAATAATCATGTGATTAAAGGAGCCTCTGAACTCCAAGTCACCTTAAATAACAACAAAACCTATGTGGCAGAAGTCATCGGTACTTCATCTCAAAACGACATTGCTTTATTAAAAATAGACGCGACAAATTTGGATTATCTCCCTTTTGGAGATTCCGATCAAATTAAGGTTGGCGAGTGGGTCCTAGCCGTTGGTAATCCATTTAACCTCACCTCTACAGTAACTGCAGGTATTGTAAGTGCAAAGGCTAGAGATTTGAGTGGAAGTGATGATCAATTTCAGTCTTTTATACAAACAGACGCCGCAGTGAATCCTGGAAATAGCGGTGGTGCTTTGGTTAACACACGAGGAGAACTCATAGGTATTAACACCGCTATCACTTCTCAAACTGGCTCCTTCGTAGGCTATTCTTTTGCTATTCCAAGTAACAATGCCAAAAAAATAGTTGAGGATTTAATCGAATTTGGTAATGTAAGAAAAGCAGTTCTGGGGATTAGAGGAACCGACTTGAGTAGCGAGACAGCAAAACAACTGGAAATCAAAATATCACAAGGTTTTTATATCGATGGGGTGGACCCTAAAGGTGGTGCCTATAAAGCAGGTCTTAAAAAAGGTGATATTATTAAATCTATCGATAATATTAAAATCAGAAAGTTTGCAGATATGACAGGTTACTTGAGTTCGAAAAATCCAGGAGAAACTGTGACTATTACTTACTTGAGAAATAATAACGAACGTGAGTCTAAAGTAACCTTGGATATCTTTAAAGTCTACCAGATTGAAGATATCGGTTTAGAAGTATCGGAGATTTCAGAAGATCAACTTCAAAAATATGGTGCGTCTTCGGGCGTGATAATCAGTAAAGTTTTACCAAATAGTTTTACTAAAAACGATATCACGGGAGTATTGATTACTAAAATTAATGACAAGGAGGTTTACACAATTGAAGATGTAAAGTCTATCATAAAAAATAAAAACCCTGAAGAACCTATGCTAGTGACCTTTCTAACCCCAAAAGGACAAGAAAAAACGTATGTATTTAGGTAAATGAAATTAGTTTTTTCAATTCAAAATAGAACTCTCAATCTCATAGATTGGGAGTTTTTTAATTTTACTTTCCTATTCACTGAGTTGTACCCATTAATAGGTTATGAATTCCTATATTTGCGCTTTTATTAATTTCAACAGTATGATCAAAATTCACGATTTAGAATTCGAACCCTATCTAGGTCCTGAAAAGATCCAAGATACTATAAAGCAACTCGCTGAAGAACTTTCCAAAGACTACTCTTCAAAAACTCCTATTTTCCTAGGAATACTAAATGGTGCCTTTATGTTTTTATCTGACTTGTTGAAATATTACAAAGGAGATTGTGAAGTCAGTTTTACTAAATTAGCTTCTTACAAAGGAACTTCTTCTTCGGGTGAAGTGAGCACATTGCTCGGCGCGGGAAACTTGAAAGACAGAGACGTTATTGTAATTGAAGACATCGTAGATACAGGACTTACGCTAGAACATATTGTTAGTCAATTAAAAAAAGAAGGAGTCGCTTCCTTCAAAATAGCAAGCCTATTTTTTAAGCCAGAAGCTTATAAGAAATCCCTTCCCATAGATTATGTTGGGCTGGAAATTCCAAATAAGTTTATCGTAGGTTATGGATTGGATTATAATGGATTAGGAAGAAATTTGCCAGAAATATATCAACTTAAATCAAGTATAGATGATTAACATCGTGTTATTTGGCCCTCCAGGCGCTGGAAAAGGAACACAAGCAGAACACCTTAAGGAGAAATATGGACTTGTACATATTTCAACAGGAGATTTGTTTAGGTACAATATCAAAAATGAAACTGAACTTGGAAAACTAGCCAAATCTTATATGGATAAAGGTGCGTTAGTTCCCGATGAAGTCACCATTAAAATGCTCAATGCCAAAGTTGAAGACCATCTTGATAGCAAAGGTTTTATTTTTGATGGGTTTCCGAGAACTCAATCACAAGCTAAGTCTTTAAACAAATTAATGATTTCAAAAAACTCTCAAATTAACTCAATGGTCGCTTTAGAAGTTGCAGATGGTGTTATTGTTGAGCGGTTATTGGAACGAGGCAAAACCTCGGGGCGTAAAGACGATGCCAGCGAAGAAGTGATACGCAACAGAATAAAAGTATATTATAACGAAACAGAAATTCTTAAGGAATTTTACAAAAAAGAGGATAAATACTTTGGTGTGAATGGTGTGGGCTCAATCTCTGAGATTACTCAACGCATCAGTAAAGTCATTGACTCTTTATATAAATCGAGCATTTAGCTTACTATTATGACAGAAGGTAACTTTGTAGACTATATCAAAATACACTTAAAATCTGGAAATGGAGGAAAAGGCTCCGCGCATCTAAGACGGGAAAAATATATTCCGAAAGGTGGTCCAGACGGTGGTGACGGTGGTCGTGGTGGTCATATTATTTTTAAAACAAATAAAGATCTCTGGACCTTGTTTCATCTTAAGTTTAAAAGACACATTAGAGCTACACATGGAGGACACGGTGGTAAGGAAACAAGTACGGGTGCAGGAGGTGAGGATCAATACATAGAAATCCCACTAGGAACAGTTATCCGTGATACCTTAACCAATGAAGTGATTAAAGAAATGACGGAACATGAAGAGGAATATATCGTTGCACAAGGCGGAATGGGTGGTAAAGGTAATTCTTATTTTAAAAGTTCGACCAACCAAACTCCACGCTATGTTCAACCCGGTATTCTTGGTGAAGAACTAGATATTACTTTAGAGCTCAAACTTCTTGCAGATGTTGGATTGGTTGGATTTCCAAATGCAGGTAAGTCCACTTTACTTTCAGTTATAACCGCTGCAAAACCAAAAATTGCAAATTACGAATTCACCACACTAAAGCCCAATTTGGGTATTGTACAATACAGAGATTATAAAACTTTTGTAGTTGCAGACATTCCTGGAATAATTGAAGGAGCTGCAGAAGGAAAAGGGTTAGGCTATAGGTTTTTAAGACATATTGAAAGAAATTCAACCTTATTATTTCTTATTCCTGCAGATGCTGGAAGCGTTAAAAAACAATATGAAATCTTATTAGATGAACTTAGGCGTTATAACCCTGAACTCTTGGACAAGTCTAGAGTTATTGCAATTACCAAGACCGATCTTTTGGATGATGAGCTAAAAACAGAATTGGCTGAAGAAATTGAACATGCGTTTGATACTATTCCACACGTCTTTATCTCATCTATCGCACAACAAGGATTACAACCTCTGAAAGATTTGTTATGGAAAACATTGAACGAAGATAAGATTAAGAAAGCTTAGGTAGTCTTATTTCAAAGGTAGTCCCCTTCTCTGCAGAACTGGTTAAAACCCGAATTTTACCGTAATGATAATCTTCTATAATTCGTTTAGAAAGTGAGAGTCCAAGACCCCACCCTCTCTTTTTTGTGGAATAGCCTGGCTGAAAAATAGTTTTAAATTTTGAGGCTGGAATTCCTTTTCCAGTATCCTTAATATGGATTTTAAATCCATTCTTATCTTCAAATAACAGAAGACTTAGTTCCCCCCTACCCTTCATAGCATCGATAGCATTTTTGGTGAGATTTTCTATCGTCCAACTTAAAAGGACTGGATTCAGTTTACAAGTGAGTTTCTTATCTGGTAGCTCAACTGAAAACTCGATCAATTTAGAACTTCTATCTCTCAGGTAATTAAAAGAATGCTCCACCACTGTATTAAGGCTAGCCTCTTCCAAGGTGAGCTTTGAGCCTACTTTAGAAAAACGCTCCGTAATTGTTTTTAAGCGATCTATATCTTTTTCAATTTCCTTAATATAATCTGGATTGACATTTTCTGATCTTAAAATTTCCATCCAACCCACAAGTGAAGATAGTGGTGTACCTATTTGGTGTGCAGTTTCTTTAGCCATCCCTGCCCAAAGTTTATTCTTCTCACTGTTTTTTGCAGTGATATAATACAGGTAAATTAGCCCTAGTAAAAGAAAAATAATAAGCAAAAGGATAAAGGGATAATATTTAATTTTAGTAAGCACAGCAGAATCACTGTAATATAAATATTGCTTACCAACCTTATCTAAGTCAATGACTATAGGTTGATTTTGAGCTTTAATAGATTCAAAATATCGCCTGAGTTTTGTAGAGTCTTTTGAAATGCTTTCTGGAATATTATTGACCTCCTTAAATTGATTGAACTCATCAACAATAAACATAGGAATGTCATCATTGGCATTCAATATCTCCAGTTCGAGATTCAAATCTTGCTCTTCTCCTGCTTTATTTATCGATTCTTGGGCGGAAGACCATATCCTCATTTTTTCACGCTCTTCCTGTTTCACACCCTCATAAAACACAGAAATATTCCAGACAACAACCCCAATGACCACAAAAGAAGTGATTAAAATAAAAAACCTAGCATAAACTGTGTTTTCAAAAAATTTCATGGATTTATTATTTGCACAATAATAACGAAAAGCGATATGATGTAGTATACTTCTTTTAAAAATGAAATTTTTTGGAAAAGCACACACCACAGTAAGTAATTCTCTTATTTTTGTGTCATGACACATTACTTCTCATCCGACTTTAAACTTGGTATTTTAGGTGGAGGACAGCTAGGTAAAATGATGCTGTACGACACTAGAAAACTTGATATCCAAACCTATGTTATGGATCCAAACCCAGAGGCGCCTTCAAAAATTTCCTGTAACCATTTTGAGACAGGTGATCTTATGGATTACGATCGCGTCATGGAGTTTGGAAAACAAGTTGACGTACTGACTTTTGAAATTGAATTTGTAAATGTCAAAGCCTTAGAAGACCTAGAGGCTTCTGGAGTAAAAGTATACCCCTCTGCTGCTACTCTAAATAAGATTCAAAACAAATCTGTACAAAAGGAATTTTATAAAGCCAACCAAATACCTACAGCAGATTTTATGACTTATCCATCTCTAGACGCTTTGAAGAAAGATGTTTCTGAAGGAAAAGTCAAATTCCCCTTTGTATGGAAAAGCAGTACAGGAGGTTATGATGGAAAAGGAGTAAGTGTTATTAAATCTGAAAAAAATCTAGAGGCTTTGCCCAATGGTGAATGTCTTACTGAAGAGTTGGTAGATTTCAAAACTGAAATCGCTATTATTGTAGCGAGAAATGTCTCTGGAAATATCAAAACTTATCCGGTGGTGGAGATGGAATTTAACCCCCAAGCCAACCAAGTGGAATATGTGCTTTGCCCAGCAAGAATAGAGCCTTCTATTGCTGAGAAAGCAAGAAATTTAGCACAATTAGTATCCAATAGATTTGAACATGTAGGCTTGTTGGCCATAGAAATGTTTCTAACCCAAGACGATAATATCATTGTTAACGAAGTTGCTCCAAGACCACACAATAGTGGTCATTTTAGCATTGAAGGCAGTTATACAAATCAATTTGAACAACACTTAAGAGCAATCCTCGATTTACCTTTAGGAGAGACTTCCAGTAAAACCAACTCGGTTATGGTCAATTTAGTTGGTGACGAAAATCACACTGGAGATGTGGTTTACCAAGGCATCCAAACCATTATGGATATGCCAGGGGTAACTCCTCATATTTATGGTAAAAAACAGACATACCCTTTCCGAAAAATGGGACATGTCAACATTATCCATAGTGATATAAAAGAAGCTCGAAAAATTGCCGAACACGTCAAATCCACAATTAAAGTTATTTCTAAACACTAAAGCTATGGGTAAAGTTGCTATTATCATGGGAAGTAAAAGTGATCTTCCTGTTATGCAGGAGGCTATTGATATTTTAAAAGACTTTAAGATTGAAATAGAAGTCGATATCATATCCGCTCACCGAACACCTGAACTTATGATGGAATTTGGAAAACAAGCTCACCATAGAGGAATAGATGTTATTATTGCCGGGGCCGGCGGCGCTGCTCATTTACCAGGCATGGTAGCTTCTTTAACGCCTCTTCCCGTAATAGGTGTGCCTGTAAAATCGAGCAATTCCATAGATGGGTGGGACTCTATTCTTTCCATTCTACAAATGCCTAATGGCGTTCCTGTGGCTACAGTGGCACTTAACGGGGCAAAAAATGCTGGTATACTAGCCGCTCAAATCCTAGGAGTGAAGGATCAAAGTATCCAAGAAAAAATATTAAATTATATGAATCAACTCACAGTAAAGGTTCAGGAAATGAGAGATGATCTTTAATATTTTGGTAAGAAAGAGGTCGGTTAACAAACAAAATTCTAAATATTTAAAAAAATGAGAGTCAGCTTTAGCCTATTATTAATTATCCTTTTAATGATTTCATGTAACACACCAAAGGTATTTACCGACTATGCTGCAGAAACCAACTTTGGAGAATACAAAAGTTTTAATTTTTATGCCGTAGAAAATTCTGGCCTATCGCCTTTAGATGAAGACCGGGTTTACGTCACTCTAGTAGATAGTCTAGTTGGTAAAGGTTTTGAAGAAAAGCTTATTCCAGACTTCAAAATTAATTTCTTCGCTGAAGTATTTAATCAAACTTCAAATAGCAATTTTGGAATAGGCATTGGAGGTTATGCTGGTGGAATAGGAACTACGGTCTCCCCACAAAGCTCTAAACGAACCATTGCTCTGACTGTAGAATTTGCAGATGGATTAACCAATAGTTTATTTTGGCAAGGAGTCGTAGAAGCACGCTTTAAGGAAAATTTGAAAGGTAAAGCTAGGGAGGAATTTATTCAAAGCCTTGTTAGCGAAATACTTCAAAAGTATCCACCAGAATCAGAAAAATAATTTATCAACTTATAGAGAGTTAAGTTAAGCCTATAATGACACCTCTGGTTTTTTAAATCAGCCTTATACCAACCTATCCTTCAAATGTTGCATTTTATATTTTGCTTTTTCTTCAAAAGCAAAAGAACTCATTTTTAAAAACAATAGGCTTAAGACTTTGAGTTGTTGTACAAAGATTTTATAATTCCATCAACTAGACCAATCTTAGGCACATGTACAGATTTCGATCTACTCCATTTCATCGCTGATAAATAAATCTTTGCCGCAGGTATGATCACATCTGCTCGATCTTCGTTTAAGCTCAACTCTGAAATTCGCTCTTCATACGTAAAAGAGTTTAAAAGCTGGTAGTAAGAACTTAAGTAAAGATAAGACAAGGGGTTTCCTAGCTTTTTATTGCTGGATTTAAAAATGTTATTGATATTTCCACCAGATCCCACCATTTCAATTCTGGAATACGGTTTGGTAATAAACCTTACCCAAGCCTCCGCTTCCTCCCAGACATCCTTACTTATAGTATTGTTTAAAATACGAACTGTCCCTAGTTTAAATGACCTAGAATCGATGATTTTCCCGTGAGAAAACAAAGTAAATTCTGTACTTCCTCCACCCACATCAACATACAGATAAGTTTTATTGTTACCTACTAAAGTATGCAAGTCTGAGGCCGCAATAATAAAGGCTTCATCACTTCCATCAATTATTTCAATATCGATGTTGGCCTCTTTAGAGACTAAGTTTACCATAGCTTCACCATTTTTCGCATCTCTCATTGCAGAAGTTGCGCAAGCCCTATAGGCTTCAATTTTATGAGATTTCATCAATAAACCAAAGGCTTTCATGGTATCTACTACCCTTTGGCTGTTTTCATCTGAGATATAAGCTTTTGTAAACACATCTTGACCAAGCCTTATAGGCACTCTGACTAATGATGTTTTTTTAAAAGTTACTGGTTTATTATCTGGTTCGGTAATGGTAGAAATTAAAAGCCTAACGGCATTAGACCCAATGTCGATGGCTGCGAATTTTTTTATCGAAAGCATAACGATTACTTTTTGGTTTCTGCTGCTTGCAGTTTATTTTTATAATACGAGTAAGTTTCAAATTGACTTCTAAAATCTGGTCCAGACTTTGGCCTGTAAGCGTTTTCTCTATTAGAAGAGAAATCCCTTGCTTTTACATTATCCTTCCAAGAAATATTAAAGGTCTCTATCAGTTCTTGTTTAATATCATTATCGTAAATAGGGCAAGTCACCTCTACTCTATGGTCTATGTTTCTAGTCATCCAGTCTGCAGAAGAGATGAATACCACTGGGTTATTATCATTCTCAAAAATATAGAGTCTAGGATGCTCCAAAAATTTATCAACGATACTTATAGATTCAATGTTATCGCTCATACCTGGCACTTGAGGGATAAGGCAGTTTATTCCTCTTATAATCAATTTGATTTTCACACCAGCTCTACTAGCCTCATAAAGTTTATCGATCATTCCGTAATCTGATAAACTATTCATTTTAATAGAAATCCCAGATTTTTTTCCTTCTTGTTGATTTTGAATTTCTTGATCAATCAAAATTGAAAATTCTGTCCTTGTGTAGTGAGGCGAAACAATAAGGTGCTTGTATTTTTTAATTTTATAATTCACTTCAAAGAAATCGAAAACCTTGATGATATCTTTTAGAATACCTTGGTGTGCAGTAAACAAAGTATAATCTGTATAAATCTTTGCTGTTTTCTCATTAAAATTCCCCGTACTTATAAAACCATAATATTTTATTTTTCGATTTTCTAAGCGTTCTATAATACAGGTTTTGCAATGTACTTTAAGACCCGTTACCCCAAAAATGAGCTTAACACCTTCTCTTTCCATTTTCTCTGCATACTTTATGTTATTGGCTTCATCAAAACGGGCTTGAAGCTCGATAGAAACAGTAACTCGTTTTCCATTTTTAACCGCATTTATCAAGGAACTCGCTATATGTGAAACAGATGCCAATCGATAAATTGTAATCTTTATTGACTTTACTTTAGGATCTAATGCGGCCTCTCTTAAAAATTTGACGGTATAAGAAAAAGTTTGATAAGGAGTGTATTGCAAGAAATCCTTTTTAGAAATTTTTTCCAATAAACTCCCTTGAATTTCAAGTCCAGGAATTGGAAGAGGTACTATTCTATCGTACAATAAATGCTTAGCACCAAGGTCTGGGAAATTCATGTAATCTCTTCGGTTATGGTACTTTCCCCCAGGAATTAGACTGTCGGTAGTGTCAATTTCCATTTTATTCAATAAAAAGTCTAACGTATCTTGTTCAATTTCTTTATCGTACAAGAATCGAACTGGGTCGCCCTCTAACCTATCCTTTACGCTATCCATTAGCTTTTCTATATAACTTTTGCTCAAATCCCCTTCAAGATCCAACTTAGCATCTCTTGTAATTTTTACCATATGTGCAGAAATACTGGTATAATCGAAAATGTTAAAGATAACATTGAGATTAAATCGAATTAAATCATCCAAAAGAATAACATATTTCTTTCCGTCGTCAGAAGGAATTACAACAAAGCGTTCTACACTCGACGGAATCTCTATTAAAATATATCTGTTTGACAATCGATCTTTTTCAAACTGAACCATTTTCACAGCTAAATAAGCTTTTAAATCTGTCAAATTTGGAACATTGTCAATATCATTCAGCATAATTGTGACTAGGGCTGGACTCACTTTTTCTAAGAAAAATTCTTTTAAAAATTCAGCTTGATCAAGTGTGACTTCTGTTTCGTCGATGATAAAGATATCATGGTCCTTAAGCTGATGCTGGATAGAAGCCAAAATATCTAAGCTTTCTGCTTGATTTTTGATCACAATTTGTGTGATTTCCTTTAGCAGTCTACCCGCATTAAAACCGCCCAAAACTTTCTTACCTGATTTACCAGCTAGATCTATTCGCTTTACTGTGGCATAGCGTACTTTAAAAAATTCATCTAGATTATTAGAGAAAATCCCAAGAAATCGGAGTCGTTCAATTAGGGGAACGGATGGGTCTGCTGCTTCTTGTAACACGCGTTGATTAAATTTCAACCAACTTAATTCTCTATTATCGTATCTATTGTGATGCATTATCTCAAATGTTTTGGAAATAAGTATAAATTGGTTTGCCCTGACTGGACTTTCTTCCATGAGTCAATCTCAAAAAGGATACTTACAAGACCCGTTGTAGGCAAGTTTTGTATAGGTAAACTTCCCAATGTATTAACAAGCTCAGTATAGGCGGGATTATGGCCAAATAGCATTATAGTTTCAACTTCATCACTTACCTTACTTATAAACTTTAAAACATCAATTGCATTGAAAGTGTAGAGCTCGGGTTTGATATGAAAGTGATTATCTGTTATGTGTAACTCTTTTTGGAAGAGTTCCGCAGTAGTTAATGCTCTTTTAGCATCACTCGTAAAGACCTCGACAGGAAAATCTTTATAACTTTTAAAAGCAGAAATAACATGTTCTGCGTCTTTATATGCACGACTAGATAAAGGTCTTTGCCTATCTTCTACTGGAGAATCCCACGAAGACTTTCCGTGCCTTACAAAAATTATTCGTTTCATACTACGGAGCTAAACGTTCAATCTTCCAATCTAAATCATCAATTAGAGTAAATCTGAATCTGTCATGAAGTCGATTAGGTCGACCTTGCCAAAATTCCATACTCTGTGGTCTCACTAAAAAGCCTCCCCAGCTTTTTGGCCTTGGCACTTCTTTATTTTGGTATTTGTCTTCAAGAGATTTTAATTCATTTTCCAAAACTTCTCTATTTTCGATTATCTCACTTTGATTGGACACCAGAGCACCGAGTTGACTCCCTTTAGGTCTTGATGCAAAATAATTGTCTGAAACAGTGTCTGGAAGCTTTTCCGCCAAACCTTTTATAATGACTTGTCGTTCCATATTTGGCCAAAAAAAAGATAAGCAAGTCTTAGGATTATCAATCAAGGCTTTGCCCTTTTCACTCTCGTAATTGGTATAAAATACAAACCCATTTTCATCGTAATACTTTAAAAGTACGATTCGGTTTTTCGGAAAATCGTCTGCTCCAATTGTAGAAACAGTCATAGCATTTGTCTCGTCTAAACTGCCTGATTTTTCAACATCGTTAAACCATGATCTAAACTGCTGTAGTGGATTTTGATTTAAATTCCCTCTATCCAAGCTTGATTTTTCGTATGATTTTCTGTAATCGTGTAAATTGTTATCCATGGTAGCAAATTAAAAAATTAATGAATGAGAAACAATATAATTCATAAAAGATTCCTGCTAATCGCACCTAAATATTTTTCCGGTTTCTGCGTTTTCAGCATTATCAAAAACCACTTTAGCCTCTTTTTCAAAGAGAGACAGATCTTTATAACGCGCCGAAAAATGACCTAAAATTAATTTGTGAACTTTTGCTTTTTGTGCAATAATTCCCGCTTGTTTTGCAGTGGAGTGTTTGGTCTTGTTGCACAAGTGTTCTTGCTCCTCAAGAAAAGTAGATTCATGATATAGCAAGCTCACACCTGTAATTTGAGGAACTATATTTGGCTTAAAAGCCGTATCGCTGCAAAAGGCATAGCTAAGCGCAGGTTTGGGATCTTCGGTTATATCTTTATTGTTTATCAACTCTCCATCTTTGGTTTCGACATCTTTACCCTTGACGATACTTTTGTAATAAGCCTTATCGATATTTAGATCAAGAACTTTGTCGATGAGAAGTTTACGGTCGCCAACTTTAGCCTTAAATAGAAATCCATTGGTATAAATTCTATGATCTAATGGAATGGTTTCTACTGTTAATTTCTCATTATCCAAGATCATTTCAGACTTTGAAGACGCAAGAGTATGGAAAATTAAGGGGTAAGACATATAAGAATGACTAGCCTTAAACTGTAACTTTAGAATCTCCTCCAAACCTTTGGGAGCATGAATATGAAGTTCTGCAGTTCTACTTAATAAACTGAAGGTAGAAAGCAGTCCTATGAGACCGAAATAATGATCTCCATGTAAATGAGAGATAAAAATATGGCTCAAGCGAGAAAATTTTACTTTTTGCTTACGGAGTTGAACTTGTGTCCCTTCCCCACAATCAATGAGCATAAGCTCCCCATTTATATCAAGAATTTGAGCTGTGGGATGAGCATTTGCCCTAGGGGTAGCTGAGTGGCAGCCCAAAATGGTGAGTTGCATCATCTTAAAAGCCTAAATCTCTTTCGAGCTCTTCTAAACCAATGAGGTCCTCGGCTTCTTGCAGAGTTGGGACGACATGTATCTCCTCTGGAACTAAATCTATATTGATGGTATCATTAACAATCACAAAGGATTTTTTTCCTTTTCGATGAGTAGTCGATAATTTTAAAAACATAAGAAGCTCTTCTAAAGTGAGCTCACCATACTTAGTGATGTCCGTAACGATGTTTTTATCTTTGAACCGATCTTGTATTTGAGTTAAGAACTCTGCAAAGTCATTGACATCCTCTTTTTCATCTCTAAATATGGTATAATTATCTTTTTCTTCAGTTTTCATATTGCTTAATTTTTGAAGCTAATAGATACATGACTGCCATTCGAATAGCAACACCATTTTCTACTTGATTAAGGATTATGGAATGTTCAGAATCGGCTACATCACTTGTAATCTCAACGCCTCTATTAATAGGGCCAGGATGCATAATTGTGATAGGTTTGCTAAGGGTATCGAGAAGAGCCTTGTTAACTCCATATTGCTGAACATATTCTCTGGTACTAGGAAAATAAGAATGTTCCATTCGTTCATGCTGTACTCTAAGCATATTAGCAATTTCACACCACTCTAGAGCAGCTGTAAGATTGTATTCAACCTCGACCCCTAAGCTTTCAATATGCTTTGGAATAAGCGAATTAGGACCGCAAACTTTTACTTTAGCCCCCATTTTTTTTAAAGCAAATATATTGCTCAAGGCCACTCGAGAATGCATGATATCTCCAATAATCACAATTTTCTTCCCTTTTACATCACCGTATTTTTCTCGAATTGAATAGACATCTAAAAGAGCTTGTGTAGGATGCTCATGAACCCCATCACCTGCATTGATAATACTTGCCCCAATATGCTTTGAAAGGAAAACTCCAGCTCCAGGATTAGGATGACGCATGACGACCATATCTACCTTCATAGCCAAAATATTATTGACTGTATCCACCAAGGTTTCCCCTTTTGTTACCGAGGAAGAGGAGGCAGAAAAGTTAATAATGTCTGCGCTCAATCGCTTTTCTGCCAATTCAAAAGACAAGCGCGTACGGGTACTATTTTCAAAAAATAGATTAGCAATTGTAATATCTCTTAAACTCGGAACTTTTTTGATCGGTCTATTGATGATTTCTTTAAACTGATCTGCAGTTTCAAAAATAAGGTGAAGATCTTCAGTGGTAAGATATTTTATTCCTAGTAAATTTGAAACACTAAGTTCTTTCATAATTGGCTTTAGTTATTCATAAGATAAATGGCATCTTCTCCATCATTTTCTTTCCAACACACTTTCACATGTTCATCGTTAATGGCGTCTACCTTTCTGCCATTATAATCTGGCTGAATGGGTAGGTGCCGGCTAAATCGTCTATCGATAAGAGTAAGCAATTCAATTTTTGAAGGTCTACCAAAAGATTGTAGTGCAGTTAAAGCTGAGCGAATACTTCGTCCTGTAAAAAGAACGTCATCTATCAAGACGACATTTTTATTTTCGACAATAAAATCAATTTCAGTTTCATTAGCTTTTAGCATCTTATCGCCTCTTCTAAAATCGTCTCTGTAAAAGGTAATATCGAGTTTACCGACTTTTAAGGCGTTCAACCCATAATCTTTATCTAGGATATGATATAATCTCTGTGCTAAGAAACTTCCTCTAGGCTGAATGCCTATAAGGGCTGAATTTTGAAAATCTTTGTGGTTTTCGACTAACTGACAAGCTAAGCGATGAAGAATAATGTTGATTTCTTTTGCGCTAAGAAGCAATTTTTGACTCATCCCGATTTAGTTTAGTGACGCAAAAGTAATTAAAATAAGCTGTAATGATAAAAAGTAATTTCACTTTATGATTTAACTATTGAAATTGTGACATTTTGAAAAAATAGTAATAAGATTGTCAAAATTTAGAACCCCATTTGAAAGCTCTACTTAAATACATCGGACCAGGTTTTTTATTGGCAGGCGCAGCTATTGGGGTTTCACATTTGGTTCAAGCTACAAGAGCAGGTGCTGATTATGGTGTAGTTTTAATTTTCGCAATTTTGATTGCTTGTCTTACCAAATATCCTTTTTTGGAATTTGGATCAAGATATGTCTCCTCCACTGGGAAAAATTTAATAGAGGGCTACAGAACTCTCGGGCGATGTCACGTCGTTATTTTTGCGTTAATCACCATTTTCACTATGTTTATTATCCAAGCCGCCGTAACAATTGTTTCTGCTGGTTTAGCTGAATATTTGTTTGGTTTTGGTTGGTCAAATTTTACTTGGTGTCTAGTATTGTTGATATTCTGCATTCTGATTCTACTTATAGGAAAGTATAATAAATTGGATTTATTGATGAAAATTGTCATAAGTCTTTTAACCATTTCAACGCTTTTTTCTGTCATCATTGCTGGCTTTCAAGTTGATTTTTCAACCATCAGTTTCAATAAATCTACCGAATTATGGACCCTTAGTGGTATTGGTTTCATCATTGCATTAATGGGATGGATGCCAATTCCTATAGATGCAGCGGTGTGGCATTCCTTATGGGCAAGAGAAAAAACCCTTCAAACCAAATACCAGCCAAATTCTAGAGAAGCAAGTTTAGATTTTAATATTGGTTATTTATCAGCAACTTTTCTAGGTGTCTTATTCTTTCTAATGGGACTTTTATTAATGAACGGCAGCGACATAATATTTGCATCTGCTAGTGTGCCTTTTTCGGCACAATTAATAGAAATGTACACTCAAACCCTAGGAGAATGGAGTAGAATTTTAATTGCATTTATTGCTTTTATCACTATGTTCAGTACCACCCTAACGGTAACCGATGCCTTTCCAAGAGTGATGTCAAAATTGGTACAAAGCGAAAAACAAACTCATAAAAAATTCAATGCTTACCATGTCTTTATAATTATCATACCGATGATAGCGCTTGTAATTCTTTATTTTTTGAATAGTACTTTTACAGTTTTGGTAGATTTTGCGGCTGGATTATCATTTTTAGCGTCTCCAGTTTTAGCTTGGTTTAATTTGAAATTGATTATTCAGAATAAAAACAAAGATCTTATTAAAATTAGCCCTAACTATTTACTGTTTTCTAGAATTTGTTTATTCTTTTTAGTTTGTTTTGGCTTAGGATATCTAGTTTTTAAATTTTTATCATAAAAAAAAACCGCTCAGAATTGAGCGGTTTTAGTACTATTAATGTGAATCTATTTTATTTCACTTCTTCGAAATCTACATCTTCAACATCGCTGTCTTCGGTTTTCTTGTCATCACCAGCATCTTTATCTGGTTGTTGATCTCCTCCACCTTTTTGTGGATCAGCTTGTGCTTTATACATTTCTTCAGAAGCTGTTTTCCAAGCTTCATTTAATTTATCTAAAGCTGGAGTAATTGTCTCTAGTTCTTTAGTTTCATAAGCTGCTTTTAGCTCTTCTAAAGCATCTTCAACAGGCTTTTTATTATCGGCTGAAATTTTGTCTCCAAATTCACTCATTTGGCTTTCAGTTTGGAAAATCATAGCATCAGCTTCATTGAGCTTATCTACTTTTTCTTTAGTCTTCTTATCTGCTTCAGCATTAACTTCTGCTTCTTCCTTCATTTTTTTGATTTCCTCTTCAGTCAATCCAGAAGACGCTTCAATTCTGATGTCTTGAGACTTACCAGTTGCTTTATCTGTAGCGCTTACTTTAATAATACCATTGGCATCAATGTCAAAAGTAACTTCAATTTGAGGAGTTCCTCGTTTTGCTGGTGGTATACCGTCTAAGTGAAATCTACCAATAGTATTGTTATCTTGTGCCATTGGACGCTCACCTTGTAAAGCATGTATTTCTACACTTGGTTGATTGTCTTGAGCGGTAGAAAAAACCTGAGATTTTTTAGAAGGAATCGTTGTATTAGATTCAATTAACTTGGTCATCACACCACCCATAGTTTCAATACCTAAAGATAATGGAGTCACATCCAATAGCAATACATCTTTCACATCTCCTGTTAACACACCACCTTGGATACCTGCACCTATAGCAACAACCTCATCTGGATTTACACCTTTACTTGGTTTCTTACCAAAAAAGTCTTCAACAGCTTTTTGAACAGCAGGAATACGAGTAGAACCACCAACTAAGATGATTTCGTCGATATCACTTTTGTTTAGACCTGCAGCTTTAAGTGCTTTTTCACATGGAGTAATGGTTCTTTTAACCAATCCAGAAATCAATTGCTCAAATTTTGATCTAGAAAAAGTTCTTACCAAGTGTTTTGGTCCGCTTTGAGTAGCAGTGACATACGGAAGATTAATTTCAGTTGTACTAGAAGAAGACAATTCAATTTTAGCTTTCTCAGCAGCTTCTTTCAATCTCTGTAAAGCCATAGCATCATTTCTAAGATCTATGCTTTCATCTTTGATGAATTCTTCAGCTAGCCAATCGATAATCACTTCATCTACATCATCACCACCTAAATGGGTGTCACCATCTGTTGCTAATACTTCAAAAACACCATCACCTAATTCAAGGACAGAGACATCATGTGTACCTCCACCAAAGTCAAATACTGCAATTTTTTGATCTTTATCCTTTTTATCCAAACCGTAAGCCAAAGCTGCAGCTGTAGGCTCGTTTATAATTCTGCTTACTTTTAACCCAGCAATCTCTCCAGCTTCTTTAGTCGCTTGTCTTTGTGAATCGTTGAAATAAGCAGGCACTGTAATGACAGCTTCGGTAACCTCATGACCTAAATAGTCTTCAGCAGTTTTCTTCATTTTTTGAAGGATCATCGCCGAAAGCTCCTGAGGAGTATACATTCTGCCGTCGATATCTACACGAGCAGTATCATTTTCACCCTTCACCACTTTGTAAGGGACTCTTTTTATTTCTTTAGTAGATTCTGAGAATTTATTTCCCATAAATCTTTTGATAGAAGCTATCGTTTTTTCTGGGTTAGTGACTGCCTGTCGTTTTGCAGGATCACCAACTTTAATTTCACCATCTTCTACGAAAGCAATTACAGATGGAGTTGTTCTTTTACCTTCAGCATTAGGAATAACAGTTGGCTCATTACCTTCCATTACGGAAACACATGAGTTGGTTGTTCCTAAATCTATTCCTATAATCTTACTCATAATTAAATATTTTAATATTCTTAAAAATTGATTTCGTTTACAAAAAGTCAATCATTATGCCATCAAAACACCTATGACATACTGTCATATTCAATTATAGCTTTTCTTTCTACACATTTTGAAGAATTATGAATTTAATCTCGAAAAAAACTTGAATATTTGTAGATCGATAAACAAAGCTTAAAAGAAATGAAGAAAATTGAATGTATTAGCGTTTTTGATATGTTGAAAATAGGCATTGGCCCCTCAAGTTCTCATACACTTGGACCTTGGCGTGCTTCTCAACGATGGATAGATGAATTGAAAAAGGATGGGCTTATAGATGAAATTGAGAAAATAGAAATTCAGTTATATGGTTCTCTGTCCTTAACTGGCAAGGGGCATGCTACAGATATTGCTGCCACACTTGGCCTTTGTGGTCATGATCCTGTAACTATGGATATCAACCTGATAGATGTTGAAATTGACAGAGTTAGGAAGGATGGAAATTTAAATTTCAACAAAACACGCTTTATCAACTTCGATTTCGATAACGATATAGTGTTCTTAAAATCATTTAAAGAATTTCATCCTAATGGAATTACATACTTAGGAACTTTAAAAAATGGTAAAACTGTTGAATCCACGTTTTACTCGATTGGTGGTGGCTTTGTTGTAAAGGAAGATAGAGAAAATGCAAAACAAAAGAACGAAGAACTTAAAAAATTCCCCTTTCAGATAGACTCTGCTTTAAAGCTTATAGAACATTGCAAGGCTGAGAAAAAAATCATTTCTGAAATTGTTCTAGAAAATGAAAAGTCTTTGAGAAGTGAACTCGAAATAGACTCTGGTCTTCAGAAGATATGGGAAACCATGCTGGAATCGATGTACATAGGTTGTCATACTGAAGGCACTTTGCCTGGAGGACTAAATGTAAATAGAAGAGCTGCTAAAATGAACAAGAATTTACTAGCAGATAAGTTTGAAACGTACAGCACTCCACAAGAATGGTTAGAGACTATTCGAACTAAAGAAGTCAAATTTAGGCAAATCCTGCAATGGGTAAGTTGCTTTGCCATTTCTGTAAACGAAGTTAATGCTTCTTTGGGAAGGGTTGTGACAGCACCTACCAACGGTAGTTCTGGAACAATGCCTGCCGTTATGATGTATTATATGGTTATCGAAAACCACGAGGCTACTTTTGAAGACCTTAAACGCTTTATGCTTGTTGCAGGCGAAATAGGAAGTTTATTTAAAAAAGGAGCCACTATTTCTGCGGCTATGGGTGGTTGTCAAGCAGAAATTGGTGTGTCTTCCTCTATGGCAGCTGGAGCCCTTACAGAGTTGATGGGCGGATCTCCAGAACAAGTTCTAATGGCTAGTGAAATAGCTATGGAACACCACTTGGGGATGACCTGCGATCCTATTGCAGGACTTGTTCAAATCCCATGTATAGAACGCAATGCTATGGGAGCCATAAAAGCGATCAACGCTGCAGAAATCGCCATGGAATCTGATGCTTCAAAGGCTAAAGTTCCTATGGACAAAGTCATTGCAACCATGTGGGAGACCGCTCAAGATATGACCTCCAAATACAAAGAAACCTCGGAAGGTGGATTGGCTATACAAGTAAATATGAGTGACTGCTAATAAAAAACCCCTTTTGAATCTCAATTCAAAAGGGGTTTTTAGTTTATGAGTATCTCTTATTAAGATTTAACCTTCATCAATTCCAAGTCAAAAATCAAGATAGAATTAGCTGGAATAACTCCCCCTACTTCCTGGTCACCGTAGGCTAAGTTTGGTGGTATTACGAATTGAGCTTTCGTCCCTTCTTTCAGCAACAATAAACCTTCATCCCATCCTTCGATAACATGCCCGGCTCCTACGGGAAACTCAATTGGCTCTTTTCTCTTGTAAGAAGAATCAAATACATCACCATTGACCAAGCTTCCTTTGTAATGAACACTTATGTTTTGACCCTTTTTAGGGTGTGGCCCACTTCCTTCATTGATGATTTGGTAACGCAAACCGCTTTTAGTCTTTTGAAATCCCTTTGAAATAGTTTCTAATTGATCTTCATGCTCGGCGCTTTGCTTAGCTTCTTTTACATTTTTTGAATTCTTAAAATTTTCAAAACTTTCTACAGCATCAAAAGCTTTGGCTTTATCACCAACGCGTTCTATTTCTACAGAGTTTAAAGCATCCTTCATCTCTATGCTATCCACGACATCTTGCCCTTCTAGCACATAGCCAAAAACGGTATGTTTACCATCTAACCAACCCGTAGGGCCATGAGTAATAAAAAACTGACTCCCGTTGGTTCCAGGACCTGCGTTTGCCATAGACAAAACTCCAGCTCGGTCGTGTTTTAATTCGGGATGAATTTCATCATCAAATTGATAACCTGGACCTCCAGTGCCATTACCCTTTGGATCTCCACCTTGTACCATAAAGTTCTCTATGACTCTATGGAATTGCAAATCGTTATAATAAGGTGTTCCTAAGTCTTTCGCCGTATTTTTTAGTTTACCTTCTGCTAGACCTATAAAGTTCCCGACGGTGCCGGGAGTTTTTTCAAAGGTCAACTGAACTATAATTTTACCTTTGCTCGTATTAAAATGAGCATATATTCCATTTTCCATAACTTACTTTTTTTGCAAATTTAAGATTAAATCTTATTTACCTGTCGAGTCTATGAATTTTTAAACCTGAATTATTCAAATTTTATTGATTATAAATAAAAATTTCAGTAGCTCCTAAACCGTATTTTTGATAATCTGCATCGTAAAATTCAACTTGGTCATACCGTCTAAAAAGAGTGTATAATTCTGCTTTTAAAACACCCTGCCCAACGCCATGAATAAAAACAATGCGTTTAATTCTCTTTTCGATAGCAAATTCGATTTTCTTTCGAGTGTGTTCCAGTTGAATATTTAGCATTTCAAAATTGGAAAGCTGTCCAGATCTATCGACCAAGTTATGAATATGAAGATCTACTTCCATCGCCGACTGTTGTCTTTTAGGCTTTTGAGAGGGTTGTTTGGGTTTTCGGTTGAGATCAGCATTCAGTTTTTGAATTAAACTGTCATCTCCCATATCGATGTCCAAATCGCCTTCGATTTTTATCACTAAAGAAAATGGAACTTTCATTTCGAAGCCATCAGAGGTTTCAAAAGTAACTTCATGGTCCTCTACTTTTATAACAATACCAGACACGTTATCGTCGAGAAGTTCTACACTATCTCCTATCCTAAAATTTTTATTGCTCATCTTCAGAAGATTCTTCATTATCTTTAGGGTTGTCTTTTGCCCACTGCTTGGTCGAATTATATAAACCCACCATGAGAATAACCAAGCCTCCTATTTTTATAAATACATTATCATCCGTATCGATAAGATCGAAGATAAGAAGACCTGCTCCAATAATAATAAAAGCTGTATAAATAGCTTGTCTTTTAGTATTGATCATGTTTAAAGATTTTTAAAAATCAAAGGTAAGTTCAATTTCTGTTTAGAGACAACAATTCCTCTAGGTATTGCCGATCGTTGGATAATCTCGGAATTTTATGCTGGCCTCCCAATTTATTATTTTGCTTTAACCAATGCTGGAATAGCTTAGGTCTAGCTTCATGAAGCGTCAATAGATCTAAAGTCATATTATTATAGCGCTTAGCTTCATAGTCACTGTTGATGTCTTGTAGATTTTGATCTAAACATTTTCTGAAATCGTTTACACTGCAAGGGGGTTTCTTAAATTCAATAATCCATTCATGCGCCCCTTTCTTTTTACCTTCCATAAATATAGGAGCCGCTGTATATTCTATAACCTCGCAATCAAATTCGCAAGCTGTTTTCTTAATGGCAGCCTCTGCGTTTTCAATAATAAGCTCTTCACCAAAGACATTAATGTGATGTTTGGTCCTCCCTGTGACTCTAATTCTAAATGGATCCAAACACGTAAACCGGATTGTATCTCCAATTTTGTAACGCCATAATCCTGCGTTGGTTGTAATCACTAATGCATAATTTTCATTCAGTTCCACTTCACTTAAAGGAATTACTTTTTCATGAGGAGTGCCGTGAGTAGACATGGGAATGAATTCAAAGAAAATCCCATAATCCAACATCAAAAGCAAGTCATTGGAATCATTTAAGTCTTGAGCGGCAAAAAAGCCTTCTGAAGCATTGTAGATTTCATAATACTTCATTTTAGAGCTTTTAATAAGTTTGTCATATTGATTTCTATAGGGTTCAAAACTTACACCTCCATGAAAATAAACTTCAAGATCTGGCCACACTTCATCAATAAAAGATTTCCCAGTTGTTTTGAGCACATCGTTCATTAGCACTAACATCCAAGAAGGGACACCAGCAAGACTTGTCACTCGCTCTTTTATAGTTTCGTCCACTATAGCTTGCATTTTTGTTTCCCAATCGCTCATCAAAGAAACACCACTGCCTGGAGTACTGCTGAAACTTGCCCAAAAAGGCATATTATAAATAAGCAAAGCAGAAAGATCTCCATAGGAAGTTCCATTGCTTTGGTAAATTTCTTTACTTCCACCAAGTCTCAGGCTTTTACCTGTAAATAGTTTGGAATCGGGATTATTATTGAGATAAATACAAAGCAAGTCTTTGCTTGCGGCATAATGGCAGTCTTCCAGAGACTCTTGGCTCACAGGTATAAATTTGCTTTTGGCACTGGTAGTCCCACTAGATTTGGCAAACATTGTAATAGGTGTTGGCCAAATAAGATTACTTTCACCACGTCTGCTACGCTCAAAAGTAGGCTCTAAGTCTTCATAAACTTGAATAGGAAGCCTCTCTTTAAAAGTATCATAATTTTTTATGCCATGAAACCTATATTTTTTTCCAAATTCCGTATTTTGGGCCTTATAAACCAAATCCATAAGTAATTCGTTTTGGACTTCATTAGGATGTTTTTTAAACAATTCCATATGATGAATGCGCTTTTTCAAAATCCAAGAAGCTATAGAATTTACAATCGGTATGGCCATACAATGAATATATTTAAATTCTGAATTCTTAACTCTTAACTTAGTTAACGGTTAACAATTCATCAAACTTAATAAAAAATGCAATATAGAGGAGTCTTAAGAAAAATGAAAACTGAGAATAATGAAGAAGTCGATTATTTTCTAGAATTTGAAAATGATATTGTTCACATCAATCAATTACTAGATAAGGAAGTAGCGATTTATTTTGTAGAATATCAGTGTTTAAACTGCGGAAAAAATAAAAAAATATTCAGACAAGGTTTTTGTTATGACTGTTTTCAAGAAATTCCTAGTGCAGGAGATTGGATTATGCGTCCAGAATTAAGCAAAGCTCATTTAGGGGAAGAGGATAGAGATTTGGACTACGAGAAAAAAGTACAATTGAAACCTCATATTGTTTATTTAGCTAATTCCAGTAACGTAAAGGTAGGAGTCACTCGAAAAAGTCAAATTCCGACGCGTTGGATAGATCAAGGCGCTCATAAAGCGATTGTTATCCTTGAAACTCCAAATCGATATCTAGCTGGCATAACTGAGGTAGCCCTAAAAAAACATGTCGCTGATAAAACCAATTGGCGAACCATGTTAAAAAATGAAATCGAAGACAAAAACTTAGCAGAAGAACGCGATAAGCTCAAAGAATTTATACCCGATGAAACCAAAGAGTTTTATCTTAAAGACGCACAAGAATTTTCTATGAATTTCCCTGTTATTGAATATCCAAAAAAATTAAAAAGCTTAAACTTAGAAAAGAATAATTCTTTTAAAGGAAAACTGAAAGGAATAAAGGGCCAGTATTTGATTTTTGAAAACGATGTAGTCTTCAATGTTCGAAATAGTGAAGGCTATGTTGTGGATTTTGAAATATTATCTTAAACAAGAATACCCTGTGATTATAAATCACAGGGTTTATATATCCATGTAAAAAATACTACATATTATCCTTCTCTCTCAGAGTTTGGATATATTGAGCTTTTTTCATATTTTGTCTTTTTTCAACAGATTTTTTCGTGAATTGTTTCTTATCACGTAGAGTTTGAAGAACTTTAGTATCTCTAAACTTTCGCTTAAGACGCTTTAATGCTCTTTCAATTTTCTCACCATCTTTAACTTTAACTACTAACATACAATGATTAATTATTTACAGTTGACATAAATTTTCGAATCGCAAATATATATAATTCAAACTTTCCTACCTTCTATAAATTAATAATTTTTAATATTTAATTTGAATTTCTTTTATATCAAAGGAATCTATTCTATCCTCCTCAAATTCAACAATCAACCGACCGTAATTATCTACACCCCTAAGTAATCCTTGTATAAGACTCCCGTCTGGATATTGATACATACCAACTTTATTATATTTGAAAAGATGAGAATAATACAACTCCAATACATCATGATAACTAGAAGTATTAAACTTTATAGGGATATTTTCAATTTCAACAAGCAAATCTTTCAGAAGGATCTCCAAATCGAAAGCGCTTCGGGTGATAGATTTCAAAGAAGACGCTTTAGGCAGTCCTGGAAACTCATCTTGATTAACATTGAGACCGATACCGATGACGCTAGCTCCAGCTCGGTTTTGGTTAAACATATTTTCTATCAATATCCCTCCTATTTTAAACTGACGTGACAGGATGTCGTTAGGCCATTTTATTGATAACTTAGGAGTATTATACTTTTCTAGAGTCTTTACAAGCGCTAAAGCAACCAATGCACTAAGCTTAAACGTTTGTTTGTGTATATCCTCTAAACCAGGAAGGTAGACACTGAAAGTTAAGTTCTTTCCCGCCTGACTTTGCCAAGCTGTTCCCCGTTGTCCTCTACCAGAAATTTGGTTGTCTGCCACCAAACAACAGGGTGCTTTTATAGAATTCAATTTTACGTAGTCCTTTAAATAACTATTTGTTGAACTTGTGGCATCAACTTTGACTAGTTTCATTGAGAGCTTATATATCGAATAATCTTTTGTTAACTGTGGCAAAAAAAGGGATTAAAAACCTATTTTTGCGTTAAAAATCAAGGAATTTTAATGGGTACGAAAAAAGAAAACTTAGACCAACTTATTACAAATATTATACAAGGTATAGAAGAAGTTAAAGGAGATGATATACAAATTATAGATTTGAGAGAACTTGAAAATACGGTTTGTGATTATTTCATAGTTTGCTCTGGTAATTCCAACACACAAGTAAATGCTATTGAAAGTTCTGTAAGAAAAGCGGTGAGCAAAGCATTGCACGACAAACCATGGCACGTTGAAGGACTCGAAAATTCCCAGTGGGTATTGATGGATTATGTGAATGTCGTTGTTCATGTTTTCCAGAAGCAAATTAGAGAATATTACGACATAGAAAGCTTATGGGGAGATGCGAAAATAACATCTGTACAATCTAATTACTAAATAAGAGAGCGAGAAAATGGCTAAAAAAGCAACACAAAAGAAATCAACAAATAAAGAATCGAAGAAACCCAAGTTCAATTCATATTGGATTTATATCGGCATTATTGTCATTTTCTTGGGAGTTCAATTTTTTGGAGGAAGCGGTTTTAGTGAACCCGATAAAACTAGTTTGGCTCAATTTGAGACTTTTCTTAGAGACGGCGATGTTGAAAAAATAAATATTGTCAAAAATTCTAGAATTGCAGAAGTCTTTTTAACCACAGAAGCAAAAGCTAAACCCAAACATAAAGGAACTGGCGAAGATCCAGTTTTCGCCTCTTCCGGCAACCCAGATTATAATTTTGAATTTGGTGATTTACAAAACTTTGAAAATGCCATTGAAAAAATTAAAAAAGATCAAAATATAAACACCAGTGTTTATTATGAAACACGTTCTAATTATTTCAGTGAGATTCTTATAGGTTTACTTCCTATTATTTTAATAGTCGGTATTTGGATTTTTATCATGAAACGCATGAGCAAAGGTGGCGGAGGTGGCCCTGGTGGTCAAATCTTTAATATTGGTAAATCCAAGGCAAAACTTTTCGATGAAAAGAAAGATGTAAAGACATCTTTTAAAGACGTCGCTGGACTAGAAGGTGCTAAAGATGAAGTACAAGAAATTGTAGATTTTCTAAAACACCCTGATAAGTACACTAATCTTGGTGGTAAAATACCTAAAGGAGCCTTGTTAGTAGGTCCTCCTGGAACTGGTAAAACACTACTTGCCAAAGCTGTTGCAGGTGAAGCAGGTGTTCCATTTTTCTCTTTATCAGGATCTGATTTTGTCGAAATGTTCGTCGGTGTTGGAGCCTCAAGAGTAAGAGATCTTTTCAAACAAGCTAAAGAAAAATCGCCTTCGATTATTTTTATAGACGAAATTGATGCCATTGGTCGTTCTAGAGGTAAAGGAGGTATGTCAGGTTCAAATGATGAACGTGAAAACACCTTGAATCAACTCTTAACTGAAATGGATGGTTTTGGTACCAATACAAATGTTATTGTCATTGCAGCCACAAACCGTGCAGATGTTTTAGATAAAGCTTTAATGAGAGCAGGTCGTTTTGATAGACAGATTTATGTAGACCTTCCAGATGTTAAAGAGAGAGAAGAAATATTTGAAGTGCATTTAAAGCCACTCAAAAAGGCAGAAAATGAGCTTGACACTATGTTTTTAGCAAAGCAAACTCCTGGATTCTCTGGAGCCGATATTGCTAATTTATGTAATGAAGCTGCATTAATTGCCGCAAGAAATAACAGTAAAGCTGTTGGAAAACAAGATTTCCTTGATGCTGTAGATAGAATTGTGGGCGGACTGGAAAAGAAAAATAAAATCATGTCCAAAGATGAAAAGAAAGCCATTGCTTTTCATGAAGCTGGACATGCCACGGTAAGTTGGATGTTGGAATACGCATCCCCTTTGGTAAAAGTTACTATTGTACCACGTGGTCGATCTCTTGGTGCAGCTTGGTATCTTCCAGAAGAAAGACAAATTGTACGTACAGAGCAAATATTGGATGAAATGTGTGCTACAATGGGTGGTCGTGCCGCTGAAAAAGTAATTTTTAATAAAATATCGACTGGAGCTTTAAGTGATTTAGAAAAAGTGACCAAGCAGGCTAAAGCGATGGTAACTGTTTATGGTCTGAGTGAAAAGATAGGAAATTTAACCTATTACGATTCTTCAGAACAATCAGATTACAATTTCACAAAACCTTATAGTGATAAAACTTCAGAATTAATTGACGAAGAAATTTCTAGAATTATAGAAGAACAATATCTAAGAGCAATTGATCTTTTAGAGAAACACAAAGATCAATTGACCCAACTTGCAGATTTATTGTTAGAAAAAGAAGTTATATTTAAAGACGATTTAGTAAAAATCTTTGGGGAGAGGCCTTTTGTCAAGCCAGAAATGATTGATAATACCGAAAGACAAAAAAAGAAATCGGACGATAGAGAAGCAGATCAAAAGGCTTCAGAAGAAAAAGCTAAGCAAGAATCAGAAGATAAAGCTGACGAAGACAATAACGATGATTCTAAAAAGGATGATAAAGTGAAAAGCAATTAAATAAACACTTAAGAACCTTTATAAATTTATAAAAAAAGCCTGATTTGGACTTTGTCGAAAATCAGGCTTTTTTTACATTAATTAAAATGTACATTTGAATAAAATTTATGTGATTTTTATAAACTTCATAAAACGCCTTTTAGGCCTCGAGACAAAAGAAGATACCGACGAGTATGGAAATGAGATAGGCAAATTTATGCCTAAGCCTGAAATGCCAGTTGATGAAGAGTTCATGATAAATTTTAAAAAAAATGGTGGTAAGTTTTTGTACTGTGAAGACGAAAATGAATTGAGGCTCAATTTTTTTGAAATCTTAAAAGAAAATCACTGGGAAAAATGTGAAGCTTATTGCAGCAATCTGGAAATCCCAAAAATTTTTGAACACACAAAATTAAAATTCAACAAAAACTTAAGTGCTTGTGTATTTTTGTCTGACTGTGAATTTCTAATTTCAAATACAGGAGCAATTCTAGTTAGTTCTTGCCAAATGGGAGATAAAAGATTAGCAGATCTTCCTCTTAATTTTATCATAATCGCTAAAACTAGTCAGATGATTAAAACCATAGGCGAAGGACTCCAAAAAATTAATAAAAAACACAATAAAATACTGCCTACTAACATCACAACTATTAAAACTTTTGAAGAAAAGAAAGATTCTGATTTTATGACCTATGGAAGTACTCCAAAAAATTTATATTTGCTCCTTTTAGAAGATCTATAGCAAATGTCTGAAATTCTCAAAAGAAGCATCACTGGTGCTTTGTATATTATCATAATTGTATCTACTGCCTTTTTAAGTCATTATCTACTCCTTGTATTTTTTACAGTGGTGGGTCTTATTTGTTTAAGAGAATTTCAAACCCTTTTGCAATTTAAAAATATAATGTCGTACTTTTCTCTAGTAGTTCTTTTGTATTACTTCAACTTTACAGAAACCTACTTACCGGTTCTAATTGCCTATTTGGCTATGACCTTGGTTGTAAAATTATTCCTTTTAAAAGATTTGTATACATTTAATGATATTCCTATTTTTGATGGGAAAAAGCATTTGCTTACTTTGTTTTATATCGTCCCCTCTATTATTTTTTTAACCATGATTCCCGTTTATAAAGAAAATTATGAATACGTCCTCATAGGAACTTTTGTACTGATATGGACGAACGATTCTTTCGCCTATCTTGTGGGTAAAAACTTTGGAAAACATAAGTTATTCGAAAGAATTTCACCAAAGAAAACAATTGAAGGTTTTATTGGAGGAGCAGTTTTCACAGTCGCTATGAGCTACTTAATATTTAACTATATAGACATGTTGCCTTTGTGGGCTTGGATTATTTTAGCGCTGATTGTAAGCGTTTTTGGAACACTTGGAGATTTGGTTCAATCCAAATTTAAAAGAAAAGCTGATGTAAAGGATAGTGGAAAAATAATGCCGGGTCACGGCGGTATATTTGATAGGATGGATAGCATGCTTTTTTCGAGTACTTTTGTTTTTATTTTTATTTTATTCGTTGATTATGTTTCATAAAGAAGGTTATAAAATTTTAGTTTCGAGTTTGATTGGATTGATTATTATTAATCTTCTGTCAAATCTGCTTATAAATAAACAGTGGATTGTGACCACAATTTTCTTGGCCACACTTGTCATGTTCATTCTTGTTGCACAGTTTTTCAGAAACCCAAAGCGGCATGTTAAAAAGAATAAAAAAAATATCTTATCTCCAGTCGATGGTAAAGTTGTCGCTATAGAAAAAGTATTTGAGCCAGAATTTGTAAATGAAGAGCGCTTACAGGTATCTATATTTATGTCTCCATTAAATGTCCACGTAACCAGATATCCCATTGGTGGTAAAATTTTATACACAAAATATCACCCAGGTAAATTTTTTGTCGCTTGGCATCCAAAGTCTAGTGAAGAAAACGAGAGGACCACTGTTGTTGTTGAGACACAAAATTTTGGAAATATTTTATTTAGACAAATAGCGGGTGCTGTAGCAAGACGAATTGTAAACTATGCTAAGGAAGACAAAATAGCAGTTCAGGGAGAGGATTCTGGATTTATAAAATTTGGATCAAGAGTTGATTTATTTCTACCTGTAGATTCGGAAATCTCTGTATCTATCAACGAAAATGTGAAAGGTGGGGAATCTATCATTTTAAAAGCCAAGTAAGATGGATTTAAAAAAACTTACAGAGCAAGAGGTTGAAAATCTTTTTGAACATGCTTATCAAAGGGTAAGTGAAACTGATAAAAAATTCCCTCAAGATGTTCTTTTGTATTTTTATGCCTATTATAAACATGCTAAAAACGAATCCGATTTAAAAGTCACTCAAAGCCCAATTAATGGGGAAGAACTAGTCAATGCTTTTAAAGCAAATGCTATGTTTCAAGTGAAAACATTTTCTCAACAAGAATCCAAATTAAAGTATATCCGACTAGCTCAACTTCAGCTCGGAGACGAATTTGATACTCAATAAGAAAGGTCAATTTTTAATTAAAATTGACCTTTCTTATTGAGTATCATTCTACTTAAAAACTATAAACTTTCTAAGCTCGCTGTAATCGTTTGAATTTGAGCTAGAGCATCCGCTTTCTTTTGCTTCTCGAGATTAACCACTTGTTCAGGAGCATTGTTAACAAACCTCTCATTGGCTAACTTTTTATCCACAGATATCAAGAAACCTTTGTAGTACTGAAGTTCTTCTTTTAACTTTACTTTCTCTGCTTCTATATCAATAGCCCCTTCTACAGGAATAAAGTACTCGTTAGATTTAACTCTAAAGGTTAGACTACCATCAATTGCTGAATCTACGTAAGTAAGGTTTTGGAGATTACCCATTTTTGTAATAACAGGATCGAAGGCTTTTGATGCTAACTCGTTATTGATAATCAGAAAGTCAATTACATTTTTGAAAGCTATATTTTTTTCTTTACGTATAGTTCTTATCCCTGAAATCACTTCAGCAGTAAAAGCAAATTCAGAAATAATAGACGAATTATATTTCCTTTGCTCTGGCCATAAGGATACAGTCAAAGCCTCTGAGGGTTCTCTTTTAGTAATTTGATGCCATATTTCTTCTGTTATAAATGGCATAAAGGGATGTAATATTTTGAGATTATCTTCAAATAAGGCAATAGCAGATTCTAGTGTTTTTTGATCAACAGGCTGTTCGTAACCTGGCTTTATAATTTCTAAAAACCAAGAACAGAAATCATCCCAAACCAGTTTATAACTCGTCATCAAGGCATTAGAAATTCTATATTTTGAATAATGATCTTCTAGCTCACGTAATTTATCTTGAAATACAGCTTCATACCATTGTATTGCAATTCTAGAAGATTCTGGCTGCTCAATAGTTTCGCTTACTTCCCAAGAAGTAATCAATTTAAAAGCATTCCAAATTTTATTGCTAAAGCCTTTACCCTGTTGGCATAAGGCTTCATCAAACAAAAGATCATTTCCAGCAGCATTACTCAATAGCAAGCCTACTCTTACGCCATCTGCGCTATAGTTCTCAATCAGTTTTAAGGCATCTGGAGAATTCCCTAAAGATTTAGACATTTTTTTCCTTTGCTTATCTCTTACTAAGCCTGTGAGATAGACATTTTCAAAAGGCTTCTGACCCGTATACTCATATCCTGCCATAATCATACGGGCTACCCAGAAAAATAAAATATCTGGACCAGTCACCAAGTCGTTGGTTGGATAATAGTATTGGAATTCTTTATTCTCTGGATTTCTTATCCCATCGAATACGCTTATAGGCCATAACCAAGAAGAAAACCAAGTATCCAGAACATCACTATCTTGGGTTAAATCTGATAGTGATAATAATTTTCCTGACTTTTCTTTTGCTAAGTGTAAAGCGTCTTCTTTTGTCTTTGCAACTACATAGTCATTTTCACCATCCCCAAAATAATAAGCTGGAATTTGATGTCCCCACCAAAGCTGTCTCGAAATATTCCAATCACGAATATTTTCCATCCAGTGTCGGTATGTGTTTTCAAACTTCTTGGGGTGAAGGTGAATTTCATCTGACTCCAATACAGCAGTAATCGCAGGTTTTGCAAGATCTTTCATCTTCAAAAACCACTGATCTGATAACCTTGGCTCTATCACGGCTTTTGTTCTTTCCGAGGTCCCCACTTTGTTGGTATAATTTTCGGTTTTAAGCAAAGAACCATGTTTTTCTAGTGCTTTCACAAAGTTTGTCCTTGCTACAAAGCGATCTTGACCTTCATAATCTAGTCCGAAACTATTTAAGGTAGCATCCTCATTGAAAATATCGTAGACCTCTAGGTTGTGTTTTTCCCCTAATACTTTGTCATTTTCGTCATGTGCCGGAGTCACTTTAAGACAACCCGTCCCAAACTCAATATCCACGTAGTCGTCTTCAATAATTGGAATATGTCTTCCCACGATTGGAACAATGGCCTTTTTACCTTTAAGATGAGAAAATCTAGTATCATTGGGATTAATACAAATAGCAGAATCCCCGAAAATAGTTTCTGGCCTTGTGGTTGCTATGGTCAATTTTTCTTCAGAATCTTCTAGTTGATAGGACACGAAGTAAAGTTTACCTTGTTTTTCTTCATAAATCACTTCTTCATCAGACAAGGTGGTCTTAGCTTCTGGATCCCAATTTACCATGCGGTAGCCTCGATAGACCAGGCCTTTATTATGAAGGTCTATAAAGGACTGCACAACCGACTCGTACATGTCATTGTCTAATGTAAATTTGGTGCGCTCCCAATCACAAGAGGCTCCTAGCTTTTTTAGTTGATTCAAAATTCTACCGCCGTAGTCATCGGTCCATTCCCAGGCGTGTTTTAAAAAATCCTCTCGACTCATGTCCGCTTTAGAAATTCCATCTGCTTTTAGCTTAGCAACCACTTTAGCTTCAGTAGCAATAGATGCATGATCCGTTCCTGGCACCCAACAGGCATTTTTACCCAATAATCTAGCTCTTCTTACCAGAACATCTTGGATAGTAATATTAAGCATGTGACCCATGTGTAAAACTCCCGTCACATTTGGTGGAGGAATAACTATGGAATAAGCTTCTCTCTCATCCACCTCAGAGTGAAAAAAATTATGCTTTTCCCAATAGGAATACCATTTTTGCTCTGCTTCTTTAGAATTATACTTAAGTGTACTTGACATGTTGACTGAATATTTGAAGTTGTAAAATTACTGATAAGTCCACAAACTAAAAGAATTAAGATTTAAATTATCCGAAGAATTTTAAGTTTTAAAATTCTTGACTATATTTACTCTATGAAAAACTTTACATTCCTCTGTTTTCTATGGCTTCATTTTATAACGTTTGGACAAAACCCTGAAGGTTTGAACTTCGAAACATCAACTTATGATTTTGGAATTATAGATTCACAAACCAAGGCAAAAGCAGTATTTAAGTTTAAGAATAGCTCAAATTCTACCATTGAAATTTTAAAAATACATGGCAAAAGCCATTGTATCAAAATCGACTCTTCTAGTTTAAGAACTTATGCCCCAAAAGAGAGAGGTGAAATTTTAATTTCTTACGACACTAGCTGCAAGGGTCCTATCCGAAGAACAGTAAGTGTATTTACATCTCAAAAAGAACATACGATTACTTTAAAACTTATTGGAAAAGTCTCTGAGTAAAATCTGTTCAGTTGAGCTGGGATCTTAAAATGATGGTTCTTTTTAAGATCACATCTCCCCTTTTCAAAATCATCTTAATACGGTCTCCCTCATCACCACTAAGCAACTGATTAATTTTATCAAGACCTAAAGAAGTGATTAATCTACCGTTCATTTTCAAGATCCTATCCCCTATTTGAATATCAATTTCTGAAGATGGAGAGTTGGGTCTTATATTAGCAACGTTAAGAATTTTAGAAATTTGTAATCTAATACTAAATTGTTTTGCTGAATTTGTTGTGGTATAAACTGACTTTTCTTTATCATATATCTTAACTCGAATAGGCGTTTTGATGGTATTAATTTCTTCTCCTGTATACTGAAGAAATAATCCACTCCTATCATAATTAAAATTATCATTGAAACTCCTATTCGACTTTAAATATAAATTTTGATTTTTATAGTCAAAAAAAGTTACAAATCGTCTTAAAACTTCAGCACCCAAAATACCATCTTTATAACGATCTACGGTAAACAATTCAGCTGAGACCGAGTCTAAATAGGCTGTCCTAGGTTCTTTCAATTTGTAGCCTCCTAATTGAACTGACTTAGCTTTAGACCTCATCCCTTCAATCACAGTTTCTAACCCATAGCCTATGTAATCAAAAAATGAATTCTTAGGAGCAACAACATCTTTATTTTCAAAAATCCAAAAAGCATCACTAGAACCAGCATCAATTAAGAAAACTAATTCTTTTGCTGTACCATCTTTAAATTCTACTGGAATTTTAATGTGAGGCTTTTTTCTTATAAACCTAAAATTAATTTTATCAAAATCATTGAGTTTTCTATTGAATTTATCGTGTTGATACAGACGAAGTTTATTTCGATTATAATTTAATCTTAAAATAAAATCTTTTAGAAATTCATACCCTATTATACCTTGAACATTTATACCCAGTTTACTAGAAAGATCGAATCTAGGGTCCGTAATAAAGTAAACTTCCTGTTTTTCTCCGCGTATGGGTCCAAAGTCTATGATATTATTTGTCGTTCTAAATGCTTTTACTGGCTCTGAACTTCCTAAGCTCCTTAACGAAATATATTCTGCCTCTACTAAAGATAAAGAATCTTTAACTTGACCAAAGACTTTGGTTTTATTGACACCCGTATCCAGTAAAAAGTTAACTGGTTTTCCATTTAGTAAAGCTGATAAAATGATGAGATTGTTAACTGAATTGAACTTTAAATTCACGGCTCTAACTTCTTCATCTTTAAATTTGAATTGATTTTGAGAAAAGCAATAGTGGTGATAAAATAAACTGCAGAAAACAAGACTCCAAAACCAAGTATTTTTCTTCATAGTTTTAAAATACAAAACATTTAAAATACAATAAAATATCAGCTTTAATTTTAATTAGTATTTAAGACTTTTCACATGGATTTGAAGATTGTGAATCTTGCAATTACTAATTAAAATTACGACATTTACACAAAAATTACACTATGCCTAAAATATCTTCTAAGGGGCTTAACATGCCTCAATCTCCAATACGTAAGTTAGCTCCTTTTGCAGATAGAGCAATAGAGGAAGGAAAAAAAATATTTTTCCTAAATATTGGACAACCAGACATTTCAACTCCAAAAGCAGCCTTGGATGCTGTCAAGAATAATAACCTTGATATTTTGTCTTACAGCCCCTCATCGGGATTTGATTCTTACAAAAAGAAGTTGGCCAAGTATTATGTAGAGAATGGTATTGATATTGAAGCTGATGACCTTATCGTCACTACAGGAGGGTCTGAAGCACTTCTTTTTACTATGGGAAGCATCACAGACACTGGGGACGAAGTTATAATACCTGAGCCTTTTTATGCAAATTATAATGGCTTTGCAGTAGCCTCTGGTGTTGTTGTAAAACCAGTAGAGTCCAAATTTGAAGATAATTTTGCCTTACCTTCAATAAGCGAATTTGAAAAGCAGATTACAGAAAAAACAAAAGCTATAGTTATTTGTAATCCAGGAAATCCTACAGGATATTTATATACAAAAGATGAGATTCAAAAGCTTGCAGATCTTGCTATAAAACATGATCTTTTTATAGTAGCCGACGAAGTTTACAGAGAGTTTGTCTACGATGGTGAAGAACACCATTCTATTATGAGTTTGCCAGAGTTAAAGAATCATGCAATTATGGTGGATTCTGTCTCTAAGCGTTATAGTATGTGTGGAGCTAGAATAGGATGTATGGTTTCTAAAAATAAAGAGTTAATAGCTACAGCTCTGAAGTTTGCTCAGGCCAGACTAAGTCCTCCTACCTTTGCTCAAATTGCCAGTGAAGCCGCCCTAGACACCAAGAAAGATTACTTTATTGAAGTCAATGAAGAATATAAAAGCAGACGAGATACCCTTATCAAAGCTCTGGAGGATATTAAAGGGGTGAAAGTCGCTAAACCTAAGGGGGCTTTTTACTGTGTTGCAGAACTACCCGTAGAAGATAGTGAAGATTTTGCTAAGTGGATGTTGTCTGAGTTTGATTTGAACGGTGAAACCGTTATGGTAGCTCCAGCAGCTGGCTTCTACTCAACTCCCCACACGGGAATGAATCAAATTAGAATTGCTTATGTTATTGAAAAACAAAACTTACTTAAAGCAGTAGCCATTTTAAAAATGGCCTTACAAGCCTACGCAAAAAGATAAATGAAATTGAAAAAAAATATTTCTTTAAAGCCCTATAATACCTTCGGGGTAGATATAAAGGCTCATCAATTCATCTCCGTAAAACGCGAAGATGAATTGATTGGAATATTAAAACGATTTTATGCTTCAGAATTGTTTGTCTTAGGTGGCGGAAGTAACATGCTATTGACCAAAGATATTAAAGAGACTGTTCTCCATATTAATTTAAAAGGTATTGAAGTTATAGAGGAAACAGACTCTCATGTTTTAGTAAAAGCGGCAGCAGGTGAAGACTGGCATGACTTTGTCACCTATTGTCTTGAAAAGGATTATGGTGGCCTTGAAAACCTTTCACTTATCCCAGGAAATGTTGGGACTTCTCCTGTTCAAAACATCGGAGCTTATGGAGTCGAACTAAAAGATGTAATGTCTTATTGTGAAGCTGTAAATAGACAGACTTTAGCAAAAAAAAGATTCAACACAGAAGACTGTAAATTTGACTATAGGAATTCAATATTCAAGACAAAGCTTAAAAATCAATTTATCATCACAAGTGTAATTTTTAAATTAACTAAAAACAACCATCATCTTAAATTAGATTATAGTTCATTAAAAACCGAGCTTGAGTCCCAAAGTATCACTCACCCAAGCATAAAAGATGTTTCTAAGGCTGTTGTGTCCATTCGCCAATCAAAGTTACCAGATCCGAAAGAGATAGGAAATAGTGGGAGTTTCTTTAAAAACCCTATCGTTAATGAAAAAGCTTTCAATAAAATCCAGAGTGAATTTCCAAATTTACCTCATTATAAAATAGATGCTAAATCCATTAAAATCCCTGCAGGTTGGCTTATAGAAAATGTTGGTCTTAAAGGTTACCGAAAAGGAGATGCTGGAGTTCATAAAAAGCAAGCCTTGGTATTGGTAAATTATGGGGAAGCAAGTGGAAAAGATATCCATGCAGTTTCTAAACTGGTTCAAAAAGAAGTAGAAAAGAAATTTAATATCCACCTTGAGAGTGAAGTCAATATTTACAAGTAGTAAAATAAAGGATTTGTTAAAAATTAGAGATAAATTTCTAATTCCTTAAAGATGACCTCAACTTTCATTAAATTTAATCTATGAAATTACTATTGATCACAATTATACTTTTAGGATTAGCCGTTGCAGGAATTGCTATAAAAATTTGGGGAAAGAAAGAAGGTAAATTCGCTGGTACCTGTGCAAGCCAAAGTCCCTTTTTAAACAAAAGTGGAGATGCTTGTAATTTCTGTGGTAAAATGCCAGATGAGCAAACCGATTGTAACGGTTCAGACAAAAGCAAGTAAACGTATTGGTACTTAAGGTTGAAATTTATAATATCAGCTCCGATTTCTATGGTCTTACTGTTAAACTGTTCTAAACGAATTTTAAATCACAATAAAACTCCCTTAAAACACTATCAAGATAATTTCCTGTAAAAGAAACTATTTGTGCTAAAAACTTAAAATTCTTCAAACAGGAATTTTTTTCATGTATCGATATTTATCTTATAAGGCTTATAATTCGATTGGTAGAACTGTGATGTATCAGAAATCAACTTTTTTAGAAAGTGAAAATTTTAAAAATAAAATAAACCTTACTTGAGATGACGATAATTTACTAATTCAGAATATCAAAGACAAGTCTAAAATCAACTTGTCCCTAAATCCAGAAAGCTTTGTTTTAAGCCAACAAAAAAAGCCCTTAAAATTATGTTGGAAACAAATATACTACTCTACCTCACCATTTTACAATAAATAAAGTTTACTATTTCTTGGGGAGCACAATTTTTCTCAATTTTTATTTTGGTCGATATTTTTTGTTTTTTGTTTGAGTAAAGAAAGGATCCCAGTCCTCCTTATATTTAAAATAGCAATTGGTGCTAAATCCTTAATAGCGGTTCAATTTCAAAAGGTTTTTAAAGTTCCAAAGTCTATTTTATGGATATGGCCTAACTTTGGGGCAAGTTGACTCTTTTTAAAAATGAGAATAGGAATAAACGGAATTTTTCAAAAACAAAAAACTTGGCAGTAAAACTAAACATTTCAAACCTTATCGAAAAAGCAAAGTATGGAAATCAAAATGCCTTTAGATCTTTATTGAATCACTATTGGGAGGATGTCTATAGATTTCAACTCAAAAGAACCAAAGATGCTTATGAAGCCGAAGAAATTACAGTACAGACTTTTGCTAGGGCTTTCGACAGAATTGAAACTTACGAAAATGCTTTTAAATTTAAGACTTGGCTCATCACCATCTCTAAGAATATACATATTGACCTCACTAGAAAACAAAAACTAAAAACCTCTGAGATCGATACTAAAAGAGTTTCGCAAATCGCTGATCTTGAACCTACTGTTGAAGATAAAATCATAAAAGAACAAAATTTAAGCAATTTGCTAAGACAAATAAAAGAACTTCAACCTCATTATCAAGAGGTTATTGAATTAAGGTTTTTTAAAGAGATGAGCTATAAAGAAATAGCTGAGAGAATAGATCAACCCATCACAAACGTGAAGGTGAAATTGTTGAGAGCCAAAAAATTACTAGCTGAAATTATTAACCAAAAGTCAGACAATAGATGAAATTTTTTGTAGCTTTTATACTCTTTAATTTTATGATGTCATCGCAGGGATTTAACGACAAACGCATACTAGTTTTAACCGCTAAAGAAATGACTTCTGAAGTGACAGAACAACTAGATAGATTACAAAAGAATTCTCTGGAAGTCCAAAAACGTAGACTTGCAGTTTTTACACTTATAAACGGAAAGGTAAAAGCTATTATCAATTCTAGCGATAAAAGCCTTGAGTTTGTTACTAAAAATAAAGATAACTTTACAGAAACCTCAACTCTAACCCTGTATTTGATAGGTTTAGATCAAGGTTTAAAAAACACCTTTAAAGGATTAGAAAATCCTCAACAGATTTTTAAACAAATAGATAACATGCCGATGCGACAAGCCGAAATAAGAAGAAACAGAGAGTAATTACTGACTTAGGTGAGTTTTTATATTGGCTAATATTCTAGCTTCAATATCTTCAACTTTGGCTTTGCGAAAAGTTTTTCCTGTGATTTTCTCATACAGCTCAATATACCTCTCGCTAATAGAGTTAACAACTTGTGGTGTAAGTTCTGGTATCTTCTGACCTTCTTTTCCCTGAAATCCATTTTCCATCAACCATTCTCTCACGAATTCCTTAGACAGTTGTTTTTGTTTTTCACCTTTAACTTGTCTTTCATTATAGCCTTCTTTATAGAAATATCTGGAGGAATCTGGAGTGTGAATTTCGTCGATCACTACAATTTTACCAGTAGGGGTTTTACCGAACTCATATTTGGTATCCACTAGAAGTAAACCTCTTTGATCAGCAAGTTGGGATCCACGTTCAAAAAGTTTTAAAGCATAATCCTCTAACACTATATAGTCTGAAGAGCTAACAATGCCTTGGGCTAAAATTTCTTCTTTTGAAATGTCTTGATCGTGATCACCTTGCTCTGCTTTGGTGGTAGGTGTCAGTATTGGAGAATCAAACTTGTCATTGACTTTCAAACCTTCTTTCAACTTTACTCCACAAAGCTTTCTATTGCCAGCAGTATATTCTCTAGCGGCATGACCTACGAGATAGTTTCTCACAACCATTTCCACTTTAAAAGTGTCACATTTCACACCTATACTCACGTTAGGATCGGGAACAGCCTCTAGCCAATTGGGAACGATATCTTCTGTAGCTTTCAACATCTCTGAAGCTATTTCATTCAAAATTTGACCTTTATAAGGAATTCCTTGAGGTAAAACTACATCAAAGGCGCTAAGACGATCTGTAGCTACAATCACTATATTGTGATCAGCAAGCGTGTAGACTTCTCTCACTTTTCCCTTATAGTAATCGACTTGTCCTGGTAAATTGAATTGGGTTGATAGAAGAGTTGAGCTCATATTTTAGTCTTGATTTTCAATGGCTTTGTAAGCGGAAATTACTTTTTTAACAAGTCGGTGACGAAGAACATCTTTATCATCGAGATAAATCATTCCTACCCCTTTGACATCTTTTAAGACCAAAAGAGCCTCTTTAAGCCCGGAAATAGATCGTTTGGGGAGATCCACTTGCCCTGGATCACCTGTAATCATAAATTTAGCATTCTTACCCATACGTGTCAGAAACATCTTCATCTGTGGATGGGTGGTGTTTTGAGCTTCGTCCAATATTACAAATGCATTATCTAAGGTTCGCCCTCTCATAAATGCCAAAGGTGCAATTTGAATAGTTCCCTTTTCAATATAGCTTTCCAGCTTTTCTGGAGCAATCATATCCCTTAATGCATCGTAAAGTGGTTGCATATATGGATCTAGTTTCTCCCTTAAATCCCCAGGTAAAAACCCTAACTTTTCACCAGCTTCAACTGCTGGGCGAGTTAGAATAATTCTTCGAACTTGTTTATTCTTCAGTGCTTGAACCGCTAGGGCAACTCCTGTATAAGTTTTACCAGTACCCGCTGGACCAACCGCAAACACCATATCGTTGGTATTCATCAACTCTACCAGTTTTCTTTGATTGGCGGTTTGAGCTTTTATAAGACGACCACCAATACCATGAACAAGGACAGCTCCAGAAGTTATAGGAGCATCATAATCTGCTTTAGATTGACTCGTCAAAATACTTTCGATAGCATTTTCATCTAAGGAATTAAATTTTGAAAAGTGATCGATCAACATTTCAAAACGCTGTTCGAATTCTTCTAAACGCTCGTCTTCACCAAAGACTTTTATTTTATTACCTCGCGCTACAAATTTAAGTTGAGGATAATATTTTTTAATCAGTTCAATATTCGAATTGTGGTGTCCAAAAAATTCTCTTGGATTAATTTCTGAGAGTTCTAAAATTAGTTCATTCAAAAGCGGTAATTTTTGGTTAAAAATAATAGATTCGCATAGCAAATTTACGCATTTTTTTGTCGAAATTTAGCTTCAAAATATTAACTGTGTATTAAATGCCCATTATAACTTTAACTACCGATTTTGGCTTAAAAGATCATTCAGTGGCTGCCGTAAAGGGTGCCTTGCTATGCGAATTGAAACAACCCCAAATCGTAGATATCTCTCATGATATTTCTCCTTTTAATTATACAGAAGCAGCTTATATCATTAAAAATGCTTATCATAATTTTCCTGAAAACACCATCCATATCATCGGGGTAGATTCAGAATTAACTCCTGAGAATAAGCATCTCGCTATTTATTTAGATGGCCATTATTTTATTTGTGCTAATAATGGAATTCTATCCTTGATTTCTTCAGAAATTAAACCTGACAAAATTGTAGAGATTAATATTCATGATACCCTAGAAAATAAATTTTGTGTTTTGGATGTTTTTGTAAGTGTTGCAGCTCATATTTGTAGAGGTGGAGATTTGGATGTGATTGGCAAACCTATCCTTAGTATGCAAGAACTCACTTATGTAAAGCCCTCTGTCAATCAACAAGAAAACCAAATCATAGGTCATGTAATTTATATTGATAATTTCGGAAATGTAGTCTCCAACATAAGCCGAAAATTGTTCAATACCATTGGCAAAGGAAGAGAGTTTGTTATTTCTGCAAGATCCACGAAATTCCATAAGGTATATAAGAATTACTCAAAGGCAATTAATTATGATATCCCTAAAGAAAAAAGAGAAATGGAAGGAAAAAAACTAGCCTTGTTCAATTCATCAGCCTTTCTAGAATTAGCGATTTATAAGAGTAACCCTTTAAGTGTGGGTTCTGCTGCAAGTTTATTTGGTTTGAAATATCTGGATACCCTCACTATTAAATTTTTATAACATGCTCGTTAGAATTGTGAAGATGAAATTTAAGGAAGAGGCTATTGAAAAATTTCAGGAGTTATTTCAAAATAGCAAAGAAAAAATCCGCCATTTTGAAGGTTGTCAACGTTTGGAGCTTTACCAAGATCAAAAAGACAGTTCTCAATTTTTTACCTATAGTTATTGGGTATCCGAGGAGTATCTAAATAACTACCGCAACTCCGCTTTGTTTGCTGAAGTATGGAAAGCGACCAAAGCAGGGTTTTCTGAAAAAGCACAAGCTTGGAGCTTGGATAAACTCGTAGAATTAGACTAATATGCTAGCCATTTTTCTTAAAGAATTCAATAGTTTTTTTTCCTCAGCTATAGGCTTTGTTGTCGCTGGACTATTTCTGCTAGCGACAGGAGTTTTGGTATGGGTCTTGCCTGGAAGTTTTAATATTTTTGACCAAGGATATTCTAATCTAACACCTTTTTTTGAAGTCTTACCTTGGATTTTCTGTGTGTTGATTCCTGCGATTTGTATGCGGAGTTTTTCTGAAGAAAAGAAACAAGGCACTTTAGAGCTTTTGTTGACCAAACCTATTTCTATAAATCAACTTATTGTTGGTAAATTTTTGGGCAGCTTTTCATTGAGTGTTATAGCTTTACTTCCTACTTTATTCTACATCATCAGCATTTCAGAATTATCAGCTGAAGGAGTACGGGTTGATTATGGAGTTATTTTTAGTTCTTATGTTGGAGTTTTGCTCCTCATGTCTTGTTTTACGTCCATAGGGACTTTTGCGTCTTGCCTCACCGATAACTCGTTAATTGCTTTTGTTATCGGTACATCTTTAAGCGTGTTGTTGTATTTCGGATCAGTGGGTGTAAGCTCAATTCCACTTTGGGACTCTCAATTATATACGTTGGACTATTTTAGTCTAAGCCATCATTTCCGGAGTATCTCAAGAGGCATTTTGGACAGTAGAAATCTCATTTATTTTATAAGTATTAGCCTTTTCTTCTTAGTGCTTACCCACTTACAACTAAAATCTAATTTGAAATGAAGTTAAACGCCAGCCACAAAAAAGCCTTAGGAATTATTGTTCTGCTTGTGTTTATCAATCTAGTAGCCACTCAATTTTTTAAGCGTATAGATTTCACTTCAGATGGTCGCTATACCTTAACGGAATCTTCTCTTGATTTGGTTAAAACCATAGATAAGCCTGTACTTATCAAAGTTTTTCTAACGGGTGATCTCCCTTCAGAATTTAAAAGACTCCAAACTGAAGCCCGCTATATCCTAGAGGAATTTAAAGCCTATAATAGCAATATAAAATTTGAATTTGTCGATCCGCTTGAAAGCGACCTAGATGCTATGGAGGTGGCTAATCAATTTTATGAGAATGGCATGTCGCCGGAGTCACTCAATATTCGTAAAAATGGAACATTGACTGAACGCCTGATATTTCCATGGGCAATGGCGGAGTATGGAGGTATGCAAATTCCCATACAACTCTTACAAAAAACACTGACGCAAAGCAATTCTGAAATGATCCAAAGGTCAGTTCAAAATTTAGAATACGCCTTTAGTGATGGAATGACGAAGTTGAGTAGAGAGCGAACAAAAAAAATAGCAATCATTAAAGGTCAGGGTGAACTTAAAGATAGATATCTAGCAGATTTTCTATCCACGCTTAAAGACTATTATCTTATAGCGCCATTCACTTTAGATTCTGTAAACACCTCCCCACAGAAAACATTGGATATTCTCAATACATACGATTTAATTATTGATGCTAAGCCTACCAAATCATTTACAGACGCGAAGAATTACGTCTTGGATCAATACCTCATGAATGGAGGGAAAGCTATATGGCTTACAGAACAGGTCATTGCAGAAAAAGATAGTCTCTACAGAGTTTCCAAAAAAACAGTAGCATTTCCTAGAAACTTAAACTTGTACAGCTTATTTTTTAGATATGGAGTACGCATCAACCCGCAATTGGTCAACGACCTTTACTCTGCTCCTATTGTTTTAGCATCTGGCAGTGGTAACTCTACCCAACTGACAAGGTTTCCATGGTTTTATGACCCTTTAGGCAATCCTGCTGACAACCACCCTATTACAGAAAATTTAAGTCCTGTAAAATTTGAATTTGCAAACCCAATAGACACTTTAGAGTCAAATCTCAATAAAACAATCTTACTGGAAAGTTCAAATCTATCGCGAGTCATTGGAACCCCCTTTGAAGTTACTTTGGATGAGATTACAAAAGAACCTGACCCAAGGTTATACACCACAGGTCATTTTCCACTAGCAGTACTCGTAGAAGGTGAATTCAACTCTGCTTTTAAATCTAAACTAAAGCCTTTCACTCTTCAATCCCCTAAAGACAAAAGCCCGCAGACTCAGCAAGTATTTATTTCTGATGGTGACCTTATTAAAAATCAATTGGAATCTGGAAAACCCTTAGAATTGGGCTTCGACAGATATACTGGACTCACTTACGGAAACAAAACCTTTCTACTAAATGTGGTTAATTATCTATTAGGAGATGAAAGTTTAGTAAAAACACGAAGTAAGTCTATACGCCTAGATGAAATGAATCTCGAAGAATTAGAGTCTACTAAATTAAAATGGCAACTTTTTAATGTGATAGTCCCTATTTTAAGCATTATTGCTTTTGGACTGGTTGTAGTGTATTGGAGAAAAAAGAAATATAAAAGCTAATAATGTTTGAATTTATATTTGCTTCTGTTAAGCCTTAAATAAATTACTAATAGAATTCTCAAAGAATTGGCTAGGGCTAAGACAATAAATCAACCGATTTGTTTTATTCTTAAAGACTGTCATAAAGCAATGAGTTTTAATACGGCATCACCAACTGCGAAAAAAAGAACTAGTCCTAAAAAGAATACATAATCGTCGAGAGAAGTTGTGTTCATGTTAATAGATTTTTAGGATCTAATTTTATATAAAACAAAAAAGAATCTGCATTTATATTAAAAAAGTGAAACTAGGATGAGAATAAAATATTTAAATTTGTCGATATGACCATCAATTGCAAAGGACGTTTACTCGATTTATCTACCCCTAAAGTTATGGGTGTACTCAATTTAACCCCTGATTCTTTCTATGACGGAGGCAAATTCAAAAATGACAAAGAAGCTTTAGAGCAAGTAGAAAAAAATATTCAAGACGGGATGGATATTTTAGACATTGGAGCTTATAGCTCAAGACCTGGAGCAGACCACATCAGTGAAGAAGAAGAATTAAAGAGGCAGAGTTCAGTTTTACAACAAATTACCAAAGAATTTCCAGACCTAATTATCTCCATAGATACTTTCAGAAGCGAAGTTGCTAAAGCAAGTATAGACCAAGGTGCTCATATCATTAACGATATTTCTGCTGGAAATCTAGATGCTAACATGATGGATTTCATAGCAGATTCTCAAGTTCCCTATATTATGATGCATATGAAAGGTACGCCGCAAACCATGAAAAACATGACCTCTTATGAACATCTGGTCACCGACATAATTTATTATTTTTCAAAAAAAGTTTTAGAAGCAAGAGCTAGAGGAATTAATGATCTTCTTATAGATCCAGGATTTGGTTTCGCAAAGACCATAGATCAAAACTTTGAGCTATTAAATCACCTTAAAGCCTTAAAAAGCCTTAATCTACCTATACTTTCTGGAATTTCTAGAAAGTCTACAATCTACAAGACATTAAATATCGATGCTAAAGAAGCCTTAAACGGAACAACTGCGCTCAACATGGTCGCTCTTATGAATGGAAGTTCTATCTTAAGAGTTCATGATGTGTTTGAAGCTAAGCAATGCGTTACCTTGTACCAAAAATTAATCGAGAATTAAATTTTTATGGCCTTAGATTTTTTAGACTTTAGAGTTTTAGATATCCTAGATATTCTACTGGTAGCCGTTTTGCTATACTATATCTATAAGCTTGTAAAAGGCTCTGCAGCGATCAATATCTTTATAGGAATTGTTATCATTTACTTGATCTGGAAACTAACTCAGCTTCTACAAATGGAGATGCTAAGTAGTGTTTTGGGAGAATTTATAGGGGTTGGGATGTTTGCCTTAATAGTGGTTTTTCAGCAGGAAATAAGAAAATTTTTATTGATGATTGGCTCGACCAACTTTAGCAGTAAAAACAACTGGTTTCAACTTAGATTCTCCAATCGAGAAAACAAAACGCTCAATTATGTAGACATTATTGTCGAGGCTTGTAAAAAATTGGGAAGCACCCAAACTGGTGCCTTAATCGTCATTAAAAGGAATACAAAACTAGATTTTGTAAAAAATACTGGAGATACTATGGACATCAAAGTAAACCGTCCTATTATTGAATCTATTTTTTATAAGAACAGCACATTACATGATGGAGCTATTATAATCGAAGATGGGAGAATCACGGCAACACGCGTGATCTTACCAGTCTCCAACGACAGAGATATACCTCTAAGGTTTGGATTGCGTCACAGAGCCGCTGTAGGCATAAGTGAAAAAACTGATGCTGTTGCCTTGGTCGTGAGCGAAGAAACTGGACAGATTTCTTATTTGAAAAACGGAGAATTCAATATTTTTGATGATTTTGAAAATCTGGCAGAACAAATTAAAACGGACTTGAGTTAGTTCAACTCTTCTTCGTGTTTAAATTGTGCTTCATACAAGTTTCTGTAATACCCCTCTTCCCGAAGAAGTAACTCTGAATGGGTTCCTGTTTCTACAATTTTGCCTAAATCCATCACGATGATTTTATCTGCATTCTTAATGGTTGCCAAACGGTGTGCAATCACGATCGAGGTTCGTCCCTTGGTCAACTTCTCAGTGGCATCTTGAATAAGTTGCTCGCTATAACTATCGACTGAAGATGTAGCTTCATCTAGGACTAAGATACTAGGCTTGGTAACATAAGCTCTTAAAAACGCGATGAGTTGACGTTGTCCAGAAGACAACATGACTCCTCTTTCTTTGACGTTGTAATGGTAAGTGTTGGGAAGTGTAGAGATGAAGTCATGAACCCCAATTTCCTTTGCAGCATCAATAACTTGTTCTTCAGTCACATCTTCTTTATTGAGCGTAATGTTGTTGAGAATGGTATCTGCGAACAAGAAAACATCTTGGAGGACCACTGCAATATGAGTTCTTAAGGTCGCAAGCTCATAAGTTTTAAGATCTTTACCGTCCACTTCTATTTGCCCACTGTCTATCTCATAGAATCGACTTAGTAAATTGATTACTGTACTTTTACCGGCCCCAGTAGCTCCTACAATTGCGATAGTTTCTCCGGGCTGTACATCAAAAGAAATTCCTTTTAAGATCTCATCTTCGGGGATATAGCTAAATCTCACATCTTTAAAAGAAATATGTCCCCTTAACTTTTTGGAAACTAAAGTTCCATTATTCTCTATTTTTGAATCCGTATCTAAAATATTAAATACGCGATTGGCAGCAACCATACCCATTTGTAGGGAATTGAATTTATCTGCAATTTGCCTTAGAGGTCTAAACAGCATTTGTGATAATTCAATAAACATGACGATAATACCAAGTGATAGCGCATCTGATTCTACGACTCGTAAACCCCCAAACCAAACAATTAGTCCAATAGTAATAGAAGTGGACATTTCTGCAATAGGGAAGAATATGGCATTGTACCAGACAGTTTTGATCCATCCCTGTCTATGTTTTCTGTTGATGTCTTTAAAACGTCTGTATTCCTCCTGTTCCCTATTAAAAATTTGAACAATTTTCATACCCGTGAGATGTTCCTGCACAAATGAATTAAGATTAGACACCTGAGTTCTCACTTCTTCAAAAGCAACCTTCATTTTCTTTTGAAAAACACGAGTAGCATAAAGAATAAAAGGTAAAACTGTAAGTACTAAGAGAGTTAACTGCCAGCTTTGCCAAAACATGAAACCCAAAACGACTATCATCTTCAGCAAATCGCTTATAATCATAAATAAGCCTTGGCTAAAAATACTAGCGATGGTTTCAATATCACTTACAGCTCGAGTCACCAACCTACCTACAGATGAATTATCGAAATATTGCTTCTTGAAATTCATCATGTGTTTAAAAAGCTTCACACGAATATCCCTAATCACTTCCTGTCCGAGCCAGTTGGCATAAAAAATAAAACTAAATTGAAAAATCACTTCAAAAATGAGAACAACGAGCATTGAACTTACGTAGAAGATTAGGCTTTCCGAATCGCTTTCGATAATTCCCCTATCAATAGTTAGCCTGAGTAAATAAGGCCTTAAAACTGCGAGAACAGAGAGCATTATGGCGGCAAAAACCACAAAATAAAACGTTTTCTGGTAAGGTGTTGTGTACTTTAAAAGACGCTTAAAAAGTTTTGTATCGAAGACGTTACCGCTGTTATTTTTCATTTGTATCACTATATCTTTATCCTATACTGGATATTTTATGTTTGTTAAGACCAAGGCATGTGCTGGAACTGACTTACCAGCTTTACTTCTATCCTTAGCAAGGATAATGTCGTTAAACTCTTCAACTGATATTTTTCCCAACCCAACCTCAATAAGGGTTCCTACTATTGCTCTTACCATATTTCTTAAGAAGCGGTTGGCTGTAATTTCAAAAAAAAGATGATGTGCCTCTTTTTGCCACTCTACCTTTTCTATTTGACAATCAAATGTATAAACATCAGTTTTAACTTTTGAAAAAGATTTGAAATTTTTATGATTAAATAAGAGATTTGAAGCGTTTTGCATGATTTGTAAGTTAAGTTCGTTTTTTACCAAATAACTCCTTCCTACAGAAAACGGGTCTTTCGTTTGGATTATCGAATACCTGTAAGTCCTAGAGATTGCATCGAAACGAGCATGAAAATCATCTTTTACGCCAACCACACTTTGCACTGCTATATCTTGAGGCAATATACTATTCAACTTAAAGACTAACATTTTAAAATCAAGGATTTTTTGGCTACTATCAAAATGGGCCACGTATCCCGAAGCATGTACTCCTGTATCTGTCCTGCCTGCTCCTACAACGTCAACAGTCTCTTGGAGAGCAGTTTTTAAGGCGAGATTTACTTGAGACTGAACACTAATTTCATGCAGTTGTTTCTGCCAGCCGTGATAACTAGTCCCTAAATAAGATAGTCTTATAAGATATCGCAAATCTCTAAATTTATAACATGCAAATATAAGAATACAGCTGCGACTTAAACCTTAAGCTTTACTTATATTGTACCAAAAAAAATATGTCAAAAGCTATCTTATTACTGAGTGATACTCATGGATATATAGACGATAGAATTTTAGAATGGGCCTCCAAAGCTGACGAAGTATGGCATGCTGGAGACATTGGAGATCAAAAAGTTACAGATGCTCTACTAGCCGTAAAGCCTTTGCGGGCAGTGTATGGAAATATTGATGGGCATTTATTAAGAAGTGAATTTCCGCTTCATCACCGATTTACTCTTGAAGGTGTGGACGTTTGGATAACTCATATTGGAGGTTACCCTCACAGATATAGTAAAGATATAAAAGAAGAGATCAAAAAAAATCCTCCGAAATTATTTATTAGCGGTCACTCTCATATTTTGAAAGTGATGAATGACAAACAACTAAAATTGCTACACATGAATCCTGGAGCTGTTGGTGTACAGGGTTTTCATCAAAAGAGAACAATGCTTAAATTTAATTTAGACCAAGGAACCATTAAAGATTTGGAAGTTATCGATTTTGGTAAGCGAGGTCAAAAAACTTCCTCATAAAAACAAAAAACCCCGAATGGCTTCGGGGTTTCAATGCACTAACATTACTAAGATTTCAGGATTATCGCAATCGATCCACAGATTTTACAAGATCTTCGTCCTTTTTGATAGCCTTATTGGCTAGAGCAATAAAAACGATAGAAATTATTGGAAGAAGCATCCCAATACCCTTCTCAGAAATTTCCATTTCTCCAGGTAAACTTAGCGTCCAATATGCAAAAACACCTACTAAAACAAAGTTCAATATGATATTAATCCGTCCTATAACGAATTGAAGTTTTCTTTTTTTGAATAAAAAAATTGTGATGAACGTAATAATAACTGATAAAAAAAACAAAGATATGGCTATGGGTTGAGATAGAGCATATATTTCTTGATTTTTTGAATTTATCCACAATGGCAAGTAAAAACTCAACACACCATTTAGGATAATAACCATAAGCAAAAATAAACTTTGTACTCTTTGTATCATTTGTTGATTATTGAGGGACAAAAATAATAGA
>NZ_PJBS01000199.1 GCF_002836055.1 Psychroflexus sp. MES1-P1E | reverse complement strand
GTACTCCTGCACATAAGGGACTTGCACCCTCTAGATTAATAACTTACATTGCTGTAAGGTAAAGATGCCCATACTGGGCACACACACCGTATATAATTTATTGCTGGCTTCTTGCCTATTTGCGAAAGACCTCGCGGACTTTCTTGGTCGGTAATTATTTACTAAATTAGTTACTTAAAACACGCAACAAACCATATACAACAACGTTAGCGAAAATATTTAAACAAAAACAGAACACATGAAAACACACTCAAAACTAATAGCGACTTTCCTGATTATTTCAGGTTGTAGCGGTGGACAGTACGACACAGAATATTTGCCACCTGCGACAGTAAATTACATGGTCGAAGAGGAGCAGGCTGACTTTAATACTGAAGAGTATGACAGAATCTACGAGAACGAGTTTCTTGATGTATTAAAGAATCCGTTATCAACATTTTCAATTGACGTGGATGCAGCATCATACAGCAATTCAAGAAGGTTTATTTCACAGGGACAATTACCGCCAAAGGATGCGGTAAGAATTGAGGAATTTATTAATTACTTCACCTATGACTATGAAGCACCTCAAAACGAACATCCATTTTCTATTCATACAGAAATCTCTGATTGTCCATGGAATACTCAAAACAAATTACTACACATAGGTTTACAGGGAAAAAGGATGCAAACAGAAAACATTCCTGAAAACAACCTTGTCTTTTTATTGGATGTTTCGGGTTCAATGAATGACCCAAATAAATTACCTCTGTTAAAATCATCTTTTCATCTATTGCTTGAGCAACTTCGCGACAACGATAGAATTGCCATTGTTGTGTACGCGGGTGCAGCAGGACAAATATTGCCTTCTACATCTTGTGACAACAAAGAAAAAATAATACAGGCAATTAATGACCTACAAGCCGGAGGAAGCACATCGGGAGGTGAGGGAATACAACTTGCTTACAAGATTGCAGAGGAGAATTTCAAAAAAGAAGGCAATAACAGAATTATTTTAGCCACAGATGGTGATTTCAATGTAGGAGTGTCAAGTGATGGTGAACTTGTGCGACTAATTGAAAAGAAAAGAGAAACAGGAATTTATTTATCAATCCTTGGCTTCGGCTCTGGCAATTATAAAGATTCAAAGATGGAGAAACTGGCAGACCATGGGAATGGCAATAATTACTACATTGACAATCTGTTTGAGGCTAAAAAAGTTTTGGTAAGTGAAATGGGTGGAACACTTCTGACAATTGCTAAAGATGTAAAAATTCAAATTGAATTTAATCCGACAAAGGTTTACCAGTATCGACTTATCGGATATGAAAACCGTCTTCTAAAAAACGAAGATTTTGAAGATGATACTAAAGATGCAGGAGAATTGGGTGCGGGTCATTCTGTGACAGCATTATACGAAATTATGACAAAGGAGCAAGATAAAGACGAAACGAAGGGAGTGGATTACAAATATCAAACGACTAACATTTCTCCTGACGCTTATTCAAGTACTGAAATTGCAACAATAAGGTTCAGGTACAAAAATCCAAATGATACGACAACAAGCAATCTGATTGAACAAGCAATTCTTGATCAAAACATTGCTCTTGACAGTACATCAATTGACTATAAGTTTTCAGCTACAGTTGCGGAGTTTGGTTTATTGTTAAGGGATTCAAAATTCAAAGGCAATTCGACTTACGACCACGTAATCGCGACAGCAAATGATTCCAAAGGAGACGACAACGAAGGATATCGAGCTGAGTTTATCAAATTAGTAAAAGCAGCAAAGGACCTGGACAGAAAATAAAAGAAAGAATAAAAATACTTTCGCTAACAAAGTGTATGAAAATATAGGGCTGACGGGGGTTACGAAGAGCTTTCTGCTCTCAAAAATATCCTGCTCGGCAGACAAATACGTTTCCATAAATCCCTACATTTCATACACAAACCGTTAGCCTTTATTAAAGAACGACCGTTGATAAAATGTATAGCTAAATAAAATAATAATCATGACAAAAAAACGCACTTGGAAATTTTGGACATCAAGAACCATACTTATACTTCTTTTAATTGGCATTTTTTGGCTAATAAACATAATCTGGTTTCGACCATTTAATATCAAACACTTTTACGACAAGGTCTTTGTAGAATTAGCTATAGATAGCCCAGAGCTTACAACATCCATGGGAATTCCATTCTTATACGACAGATCGAAAGATGAATTGGATGATATCTCGGATGCAGAGCAATGGGAATCTTTCAATAAAATGAAAGAAGACTATGAGACATTAATGAGTTATGATTTTGAAAGTCAATCAGAAGAAAATAAACTCAACACTAAAATTTTAGGCTTTTATTTAGAAGGAATAAAAGAAGGCGAACCTTTTTTTTATCACGGTTATCCAGTAAACCAAATGAGAGGCATTCAAAGTGGACTGCCAAGCCTTATGGAAAATTCTCACAAACTTAGAAATGAAAGTGATGCAGAAGCCTATATTACCCGTTTATCTAAATTTGATACTAAGTTTAATCAATTAATAGAAAACTTAAAAATATCAGAAAGCAAAGGCATTATACCACCTAAGTTTGTAATAGAGCGTGTACTCGATGAAATGAATGGTTTTATTGGTGCTAAAAAAAATAGCATAGCTAGTGATAAAGATTCAAACAGCATCCTTTCTTCTGTAAAATCGAATATTCTGTTCACTAATTTCGAATTAAAAATTGATAAATTAGAGGAACTCTCTTCCGAGGAAAAAGATAGCTACAAAAAACAAGTTGAAAAAGAAATAGAGACTACTGTTTTTGGAGCCTACAAAAATCTTATTCAATATTTCGAACAGCTTAAATCAAAAGCCAAGACCGATGATGGTGTTTGGAAATTACCTAATGGCGAAGCATACTATCGCTATCAATTAAAACAGCAAACAACCACTGAATTGGAGCCAGAAGAAGTACATCAGATTGGACTATCGGAAGTCGCAAGAATAAAAAGTGAAATGCAAAATATTCTCTTAGCTCAAGGTTATGCAGATTCATCAATGACATTAGGAGCTACTATACAGAAATTGAATAAAGAAGAACGTTTTCTTTACCCTAATAATGACGAAGGAAGACAAATGATTCTTGACGAATACGATCGTATACTCGCTGAAATAAGTGCAGGCTTAGATGATGCCTTCGATGTACGACCAAAAGCTGGTCTCGAGGTAAAACGTGTTCCAGAATTTAAAGAAGAGGGTTCTGCCGGTGCCTATTATAATAGACCTGCTATGGATGGCTCTAGAGGAGGAACCTTTTACGCTAATCTTAGAAATGTACAAGAGACTGTAAAATTCGGAATGAAAACACTCGCCTATCACGAAGGTGTGCCGGGGCATCATTTTCAAATAGCCATTCAGTCCGAACTTGAAGGTGTGCCCATTTTTAGAACTATTGGTCTTTTTACTGCCTATATTGAAGGTTGGGCATTATACTCTGAGCAATTAGCTTGGGAATTGGGTTTTTATAAAAATGATCCTTTTGGAAATCTTGGAAGATTACAAGCAGAGATGTTTAGAGCAGTTCGTCTTGTTGTCGACACAGGTATACACTACAAAAAATGGACAAGAGAAGAAGCGATTGATTACATGGTATTAAACACAGGTATGACCACTACAGAAGTTGCTACAGAAATTGAACGATATATTGTAATGCCAGGACAGGCTTGTGCTTATAAAATCGGGATGCTAAAAATATTAGAGCTTAGAGAAAATGCAAAAAAGAAACTTGGCAGTCAATTCGATTTAAAAGAATTTCATAATGTGGTATTAAAAAATGGAGCTGTTCCTTTGGATATTTTAGAAGAAATTGTAGGCAACTATATTACTGAGTCACTTAAAAAGAATAACAACTAAAAACAAAGGCTAA
>NZ_PJBS01000198.1 GCF_002836055.1 Psychroflexus sp. MES1-P1E | reverse complement strand
ATGAACATCCCAGCCGATAGACCATTCCAATAAATATCAGAATCCTATCATCTCAATTACAGTTTTGTTACTTGTTTGTCAAAGAACTTAATCTTATCTTATATCCCCAGGTAACTCAGGACACACAACGCACCACAACAATGTATATAAAACATAGGCGAAACAGTAGTAAATGCAAAGGTTTTCGCTAGTATCAAAGTTTGTGTTTATCTGAAAGTTTAGTGCTTCGAAATCGCCTACTTTTCATACACTGAACGTTGTCTTTAATGCAAAAAAATATCTTACTTAAATTGAAAAAAAATATTTCAAACTTGTTATCTCAAGCATACCCATTTTATTATCAAGGAAAAGAATTATGGTTAATAACGGTCTCATTATTCTTTATGACTCTTTTATTTGGCTATTTCTTTGAGCCTTTTGAAGTTTATCAACCTGAACATAAAATAGGATATTTTTGGATTACTTTAATACATTCATGTACTCCTGTTTTTATCGTTTTTTTATTTTTATCTCTAAAAATGTTTCCACGTGTAAAGGATAATTGGAACATAAAAAAGGAAATACTTTTAATAGCTATATTTTTACTTATCGTAGGTATTGCACAGTTTCTTATTAGAGATGTTATTTATGACAATCCAAATAATTGGTCTTTACAATATTTCTATGAAGAAATAAGAAACACCTCCCTAGTCGGAATTTTATTTGCATTTATTTTGGTACCTATAAATTATCACAGGTTAAATACTAGAAATAGCACAAATGCAAATGCATTTAATACTTCAAAAGAAATTACTATTAATTCTAACAGAACTCCATCATACATAAATGAATTGGATGTTGATTCACAAAATGTTTTATATGCAAAGGCAGAAGGTAATTATGTAGAATTATTTTTAAGGAACGGAAGTAAAACATTAAAAAGATTAACGATGAAACGTTTGGAAAATATATTAGACTCTTATCCTAACTATATAAGAACACATCGTTCCTACATTGTTAATATTAATCAAATCGATTCCGTTACTGGTAATGCACAAGGGTATAAGCTACAAATTAAAAACTGTGCTAACATCATTCCAGTTTCAAGGAATATGATTTCAATGTTTGATGAAAAGATGAATTCTCATTAAACATCTTGCTTCTCGTCACTAAAGTTTGTTAGTCATCACATTTAAAAAACACCAATACTTTTTTTAAATAGTTTAGCAAAAAAAATAAGTTGATGCGTAGACATGACATAGATTGGTTACGAGTATTAGTGTTTGGATTACTTATATTCTATCATACCGGAAAATTCTTTGACCCAGGTGATTTTCATATTAAAAACAATATACTTTATGATTGGTTAAAATTACCTATGTACTTTTTAAACCGATGGCGATTACCTATCCTTTTTGTGATTTCTGGTATGGGAACTTATTTTGCTTTAAACAAAAGGAGCTCATGGCAATTTAGCAAGGAACGGATTGTTAGATTATTTATACCGTTAGTTTTTGGGATGTTATTTATAGTACCACCTCAAGTTTATATAGAGCGGTTAACTGATAATGATTTCTTGGAAAGCTATTTTGTTTTTTGGAAAGATGTTGCTTTTATAGGAGAATACCCTGAGGGCAACTTAAGCTGGCATCACCTTTGGTTTTTACCTTATCTATTGTTATTCTCATTACTTTGGTTGCCAATATTTAAATACATAAAAAAATATCCAGCAAATAAATTAATGCTTTGGTTATCTAAGCAAATTAAAAAGCCATTAGGGTTATTCTGGTTTTGTTTACCACTTATTTTAATAGAGCTTACTCTAGAGCCCTATTTTCCAAAGACACATGCTTTAGTGGGCGATTGGTACTTATTGACTAAGTTTAGTGTTCTTTTTGGCTATGGTTTTATATTAATACATCTAAAAGATATTTTCTGGAAAAGTTTAGAAAGCTATAGGAAATTGTATGCCACCATTGCAGTTTTAGCATTCAGTGTCTTATACGTTTCTGTTTGGATTATGAAGGATACTTATTTTTCGTATGCACTAGAGTTAATTATTATTCCTATAAATTATTGGAGTTGGATATTAACCTTTTTTGGATTTGCTGCCAAATATCTAAACAAAACTAGTGAAAAATTGAGATATGCTAACGAAGCGGTATATCCATTTTATATTTTACATCAAACAATTACAATTATCATTGGGTATTATATAATGAATTTAGATTGGGGATTTTTACTAAAGTTTTCTACTATGATTATCGGCACCTTCTTAGGAAGTTGGATTTTATATGAGTTTGGTATTCGTCGTTTGAAATATATTAGACCTCTTTTTGGTCTAAAGAAGAGGATTAAATAGGCAATGTAAAAACAGATAAAGCGCTAAAAGACAATCGAGTAGACGGGTGACGACTTAAAAGTCGCCACTGCGCCTCTCACACCACCGGATCCTTCCTTCGTCAGGACAGGCCAAGCGGGTCTCGTATACGGCGGTTCACCAAATCAAAGTTTGCGTTCTATTCAGATAATCTATCATAGGTTTGTAGCCTCTTCGTTTTAGTCTAGATAAGGTTATTGTAGTTCCTAATATAGGGCTTTGAGCTGCTGCCCAGCCGCCCATGCGGGTTCTACTCAATGCATAAGCCTGTCCTTTTTCTATTCCTAAACGTATTAAATTCTTGCGTTTTCTGTCTGCTTTCTTCCAATGATGCCAAATGCAATATCGCAGTCGGTTGCGCAACCATTCATCTAGCTTTTTCAGCTTTGAATAAATGTTGGTTAACCTATAGTTATTAAGCCATCCTCTACACACTTGCGTGAGTCTGCTTAAACGTTCTGATAACGATACAGGATTAGTTTTCTTGGTTAAAAGTTTCAGCTTTCGCTTGAGTTTTTCCCCTCCACTTTTGCTTACTACAAGTTGATACTGTCCTTTTACACCTTTCTTATAAATGCTTACAAAGCCATGCCCAAGCAGTTCAAAATTTAATGGTCGTCGTATGCCACTTTTTGCTCGGTTTATAGGTAAGTGCAGTTTTTCTTTGAGAAAACTATACACCTGATTTCCTACTCGCTTTGCTGTTGCTTTGGATTTTGTATAAATACTAAAATCGTCTGCATAGCGTACATAACGAAGACCTTGATTGCTAAGAAATTTATCTAAAACATCTAATAGGATATTAGATAACAACGGACTTAATGGACTTCCTTGTGGAATGCCTTTTCTTCGTTTGACTAAGCGCCATTTTATAAGTATGGGCGCACGTAACCATTTGCGGATTAATCGCAAGGTTGCTGGACAGTTTACCTTGTTGTAAACGAGTTGTAGTAATAAACTGTGATCTACTTCATCAAAGAACCCTTTTAAGTCGATATCTACAACATCTTGGAAGCCATCATTGATGTATTCCTGTGCTTGTAGTACCGCTTTTTGGATATTCTTCTTAGGACGGAAACCATAACTAAAAGGCTCAAATTCGTATTCAAACTTGGTCATTAGCCTCTGACTTACCGCCTGTTGTAAACACCTATCCACTACGGTGGGAATACCTAAGAGTCGGGACTTACCCTTTTCTTTGGGTATGGGTACTCCTAAAATTGCTTGCGGTATATAGCCATTGCTGTAAATAGAAGTGGTTATGCGTTTTCGATTTGCCCGTATATATAAGGGCAATTTTGAGACTGGCATACCATCTATTCCACTCGAGCCTTTATTTTGCATCACTTTGTGTGCTGCTTTATAAAGGTTACTGGCTTGTAATACTGCTGCAATCATAAATTACTTAAAAAAAAAAAATGTTTACTTCTGTTGGCTTAAGATTAGGCTAGCAAAGCCTCCTAATCGAATTTCAACATGATTTAATGTTCCGTCCTTCCTACTACTGTTCCTGATGGGGTATGGTATAAGCAATCCCATCGCTTGTCCGTTTCCAAGT
>NZ_PJBS01000197.1 GCF_002836055.1 Psychroflexus sp. MES1-P1E | reverse complement strand
AGTACAAGACAATTTAAACTTTAAAAATATGAAGACTAAAGCTCAACTATCATTGGTAATCCTTTTTGCTAATTAATTTTAGTTTAAAGGCTCAAAATAAAGAGTCTATAGCTGTATAAAATCCGCTACCGATTTTGTGACAGCATTTAATAATTTTGATTGGACAACTTTTCGCGCCTCATTTACTGATGACGCGACTATTTTCTATCCTTTTTGGAATCAAGCGGGTCGAATGCAAGGTAAGAGTGAACTTAAAACTATTTGGTTAACAATTTTTCCAGAATTTGTAGACACAAAAAATACTAGAAAATTAAAAATAAATCCAAAGGACATTAACATCCAACTTTACCCACAGACTGCAATTGTTACCTTCCATTTGGGGAATGGAGTAGAAAGATTATCAAGACGGACTTTAGTAATGGTAAAAGAAAATGAAAATTGGAAAATTGCTCATCTTCACGCCTCATCGGTAAGTGAGAACAAAAAGTGAAGAATTAATAAAACCACTACCCATGGCGAACAATTGAGGTAAAAACAACACTTTTCTTCATTAATTTTGAAAATCCATTATTCTTAACTTATAGATTTACATTTGTGATTCTTTGAGTTTTGTTATCGTGCTTTTCGAGACCCGAACAGCAGCAACAGACGAATCAAATTCATGATTATTTTTTTTAAAAAAAAAGATATGTTTTCCCTGAGAATGGACTACACTACTGAAGCATCGCAGTGGTTTTTATATCCCGTTTACCTTCTCTAATCGCAGTAAATCTTCGTATCTTTATCCGATTACACTACTTAAAATTTCAAAATATAAAAAGCTAAATTATAAATGGACAACAATCATATTGGCACAGAAATAAGAAAAAACGTACAGCAATATCAGGGTGCAAATTCAATTTATTACAAGGATAATAAATTGAATACTTGGGTTGGAATTTCATGGACGGATTTTGGCGACAAAATTCAAAATCTATCAAAAGCATTATTGAATTATGGGATAAAAGAACATCAAAACATTGCCATATTCGCTGAAAACATGCCCGATTGGATTATAGCCGACATTGCCATAATGAGCATTAGAGCAGTCACGGTTCCTATTTACGCAACAAATTCAAAGAAGGAGGTTGAATATATTGTAAACGATGCTGAAATAAATTTGGTTTTTGTGGGTGGTCAGGAAGAATATGACAAAACACTGCAAATTTCAAAAACTAATAGCAACTTAAAATACATAGTTAGTCTTTGCGAAGACATAAACATCGAGGACAATGAAAACTCAATTTATTTAAATGATTTTTTGGTTTTAAAAGCAAATGAAACCATTGAAACAGAGCTTCAAAAAAGATATTACGAATGCAAGTCAACCGATTTGGCAAGTATTATCTATACTTCAGGCACTACCGGAGAACCAAAAGGAGTCATGCTGGATCATACAAACTTTATGCAGTCATTAATAGCGCATGATTTTGAATTGACAGTTTCAGAAAAAGATTCTTCATTAAGCTTTTTACCATTGAGTCATATTTATGAGAGAAGCTGGGTTTTCTTTTGTTTGCATCGAGGCATAAAAGTATATTTCAACCAAAATCCAAAGTTAATCGCTGAGGTATTAAAAGAGGTGAAACCAACAGTGATGTGCACAGTTCCTCGTATTTTCGAGAAAATTTTTGCTGCAATTCAAGATAAAAGGAAAGAAGCTTCGCCTACCAAAATGAAATTAGCCAGCTGGGCTTTGGGCATTGGAAACGCCTATTTTAACAAATACAAACGAAACGATATAAAAGTACCATTAGCTTTAAAGTTGAAACACAAAATTGCAGATAAATTGGTGTTGAGCAAATTAAGAGAAGTTTTTGGTGGACGCATAAAATTCATGCCTTGTGGAGGAGCGCCTTTAGCTACCGATATGGTATCTTTTTTCCATTCTTTTGGTTTAAATATTAAATGTGGTTACGGCTTAACTGAAACTACAGCAACAGTCTCACTATTTGGATATGAGCATTTCGAATTTAATTCTGCGGGAAAAGCAATTCATGGCACTCAAATAAAAATAGGAGAAAATGATGAGATTTTAGTAAAAGGACCTAGCGTAATGAGAGGGTATTATAAAAAACCAAAAGAAACTGCCGACGTTTTTGATGATGGTTGGTTTAAAACTGGTGATGCTGGACTGATAGATGAAAAAGGTAATTTAGTTATTACAGACAGAATAAAAGATTTAATGAAAACGTCTGGTGGAAAATATATTGCGCCTCAAAAATTAGAAACCGCATTGATAAATGATGCTTTTATCGAACAAATTTCAGTAGTAGGTGACCAACAGAAGTATGTCACCGCATTGGCTGTTCCAAGTTTTGAAAATTTAAAAAAATATGCCATTGAACATAAAATTGCCTATAAGGATATTGAAGAATTGATTAATAATAGTCAGATTAAAGAGATGTTTGAAAAGCGAATTGAAGCCTTGCAAAAAGATTTTTCGGTATTTGAAAAAATTAAAAAATTCAGATTATTACCAAGAGAATTTAGCATCGAAGCGGGAGAAATTACAGCAACTTTAAAGTTAAAACGAAAAGTTATTCAGCAAAAAAACAAGGCGATTATAGATAAAATGTATAAGGATTAAAATGCTATAAATTAACGGATGACTCTAGTTTTGTCAAATATTAATTTTTGAATTCAACTAATAATTGCGAAAACTAGGAGTCGAAAATCAGCTTAACTATTTTTTCAGCAAACACAGAAAAGAAAAACGATTCTTTTCTGTGTTTGCTGAAATAAAACGCATCAATACCAATACATCGCGCTCCATGTCTCTGCCCAAGCTATACTTGTATTCTTTGGGAAAATTCTTAGTACTTAAAAAAATTTCTAACACCAATTTATAAGTGTCTCTGTAAACTGGTAACTCGGTGTGTAATGTCATTTTAAAAAAATAAAAATAGACCGCTTACGCGGTACTAATTAAATAATTAAATAACTAAATAGTTAAAAAGCTCGAACTGCACGCACTCTACTGAATGCGTAGTTCTTATTGTTGCTGGACTGACTACCATTGCTGAAATACTGGTCCCACGCGTCAAAATTATCGATCTCCGTAGAACTCCAGTAGTAATTATTAGCAAAATTGCCAATATTCCCAAGGCCCAAAGCATTTCCTTGACCTATATTTTCATACATTAGGTTTAATTCATATTTTGAGGGTAGATACCAATCAGTTTCCCCGCCTAAATTCAAATCTTGACATAATTCATTTGCGTAGCAAGAAGAACAGATTCCTTGCCATCTTCTGATTCCTTGGCTATTGCCTTCGCCAGCACCTATACCATTTCCATAAGCATATGTATCTACATAAGACCCATTCCACCATGCCGCTGAAGTCGATTGATCACTTGGTGCAGCTATTAAACCATGTTTCCCTGAGGCATCTAGATAAAAAATAATACCGCCTTGGTGAGTGTCGCCTATTGCGTAGGTGGCTGTTGTGGCTGCCACCCATTCTGGAGCTGTTGCACCAGTATTCATAGTTAATACTTGGCCAGCTGTTCCTTTAGGTAGTTTGGTTAATGCAGTTGCTGAAGTTGCATATAAAATATCTCCTTGAGTATATGTTGTAATATTAGTGCCTCCCGCATTTATATCAACAGTAGTATCTCCTGCTAATGCAGTTGTAGCTGTTGTTCCTAAAACCATAGAAATCTTAGCCGTATTCGCCACTACATCTGTATTGGCTGAAACCAAGGCTTCTGTGTATCCTACTTTTACAGTATTTTCTGTAATTGCACTTGCCTGAGCTGCAGTGATGCCCTCTTTTGCTGTGTTGGCTACTATAGCATCTGACTGTTGTGTAGTAATGCCGTCTTTTGCTGTATTAGCCACCACATCTGTATTGGCTGAAACCAATGCTTCTGTATAGCCTACTTTTGCCGTGTTTAATGCAATAGCTGTTGTATTGTTAGCAATAGTAGTAGCATTTGTTTCAGAACTTT
>NZ_PJBS01000196.1 GCF_002836055.1 Psychroflexus sp. MES1-P1E | reverse complement strand
CAAGTTTAGGTTTTGAAACATGATTGGAATAATTACTCATTGTTTTGACTGCAATACCCGAAATAATTCCTAAAACGTGGCTTTCAGAATAACCTGCATCTAAAAATTCATTGATTTCTTCTTGCGAAACATTTCCTCTTGCAGTCGTTAAAGAACGGGTAAGTTTGGAAAGTGCAGCAAATTTTATATCCGGAATTGGATTTCCATTACGAATAGCATCAGTTACTTCATTTGGAACTTTTGTCATATTATCTCCAACAAAGCTGTGAGCAGCCATGCAATACTCACAATTGTTTTCGTATGCGACAGATAAAAAAACTACTTCCTGCTCAACAGGACTAAAACCTGCGTTCGCTCTGAAACTGTTGTATGAATATGTGTATGCATCCAGTAAAGCTGGATTTGCACCCATAGTTACATACATATTAGGAACAAACCCCAACCCTTTTTTCGTGTTTTCTAAAATCTCACTTGTAAGTGGAGAAGTAGAAACATTTTCTAATTTTAAATGTGCCATTACGTATTTGTTTTAACAAAAAGCTTAATTACTTTCTAACAATACAAAATTGCAATATGAATATTTATAGGACTTTATTTAAAAGTTCAACTATTTGTTTTTTTGGTTCAAGCGATATGTTGAAGGCGAACAATTGTTTTTTTCGGCAAATAAATGGGAGAAGTTTGCTAAATTATTAAAACCACAATCAAAAGCGATATCTGTTATTCTTTCTTCGGATAATAACAATAATTCGGACGCCTTTTCCAATTTTCTATTTCGGATATAGTTGGCTGGCGTATCATTATAGTTTTTTTTAAACTCTCTTTTAAATGATGAAAGACTAAGGTTGGTCAAATTAGCAAACTCAGCCAAACCAAAATTGGAATATATATTACTTTCAATAGCTTCCTTGAAGGTAAAGCTACTTGGTGAAAATAGCTGTGAAAAAATATGTTGTATTGTTGAAGCATTTTTTGTTTGGCACAAAAGCAAAATGATTTCTTTAAATTTAAGCACAAGAATATCTTCATTTACCAGAGTAGGATTGTCAAAATAGAATAATAAATTTTCAATATATTTTTGAATTAAAAATTCATTATTTAAGACACTTAAATCAATCTTATCGTCAATTAAACCTGGAACTTGGAAAATTTTAGGTAAGTCAGAAGTGTAAATTGATTTTAAAATTTTTGAATTAAAATGTATAATTATTATTTGATGTTGAGCAACTGATTTGTCATTTTTTAATTGGCTAAAATAATTCCCGCATTTTAATAAAACAGCATTGTTTTGAGGAATAGACACATTGTGATTTTCTGTTTTATAATTTATTTGCCCTTGAAGCATGTAGAGGAAGCAAGCTTCTTCTGGCATCGGATTCGAGATTTTAAAAGGAGCATTAATCGTCAATTTTTCAAAAACTGTTTTTTCAAAAAGCTCATATTGTTTTCTTTCTATTATCATTTTTTTCGTTTGACTTGCGGTTTAAATCGAACTTTTCAGCACAGCCCAATGTAATGGGAATGGTGCTTAAAAATTCACTCCGTTTAGGATGATCAATGAAACACAAAGAAAGCACAAATTTTTTATCTGTACTTTCTTAGCAACTACTTATACACCTTTTTAGTTTGATCTTTATTCAGATATATCATTTTTAAACTCAATAATATCTGTTAATTTTTGCATTTCCTTTTTGACACCTATTTTTATGAAAATAAAAATGATTACTCCAATAATTATGTAGGAAACATCAATTAAAACTAAATTCAAAAACTCAATATACAAACTAAACTTGGGTGTAATCATATAAAAACCAATAGTATACAAACCAACAATAACAGGAGCAATAACCTTATGAACCGTTTTCCTAAATTGATAAAAAATTAAAGAAGTTTCTGTCGCTTTTAATGTGCTATCAAGGGTTTTTATTAGTTTTGCTTTGTAAATACTAACTATTTCAATTGAAATCCTAAACACCAAACCAAATATCATTAATCCTGCCCCTATTCTACTTAATAATTCTTTTACTGGTGCAACATATAAAAAGAATAGAGACATCACTATTAATATAGTTGTCAAGATTGTAATGGTGCTACAATAGAAAAAATAATTTTCTATTTCTTTTTCCTTTATTTTTCCGTACAATACAGCTAAACTATCGTCAGAAAGTTCAATCTCTATTTTGTTACTTTCCCAGTTGTTTTTAAGTTCATTAAATTCCTTTTTCATTTTAATCTCTTTTTAAAATTATTCCTAGACGTTTTTTTAAACGGAACAACCTGTTACTGCTGTAACAATAAAAAACGTGAGAATATTTTTAATCAATTTTGTCATGATACTATTTTTTTTTAATTGTTTATACTCCTTTGATTAAAAAAAAACAGCGTTTGTTATACTTTGAAAATATTTTTTTTTATTTTGAGTGTATTTTCCTTGTGAATGCTAACGTTTAGTATCTGAAAGTAGGCGATTTAGAATCACCATACCTACTGTTAAGTACATGATAACATAAGAACCAAAAGCTATAAACTTGTTTATTGCTTGCCTTTTTTTTATAACATCCAAGTAAAGGCAGCCTGTTGAGTATCTTTAAGATTTACAAAAAACTATAAGTTATAAACAAACTGCAACATCTAAATTATTCATTAGCATTGAGATACACATGAGAAGTTGGAAAATATGTTGTGCAACAGATTTATATGGCGGTAAGACATTTTCTATGCGACCACAACCTAAACTTCTTAAAGACTATGCAGATAAGAGCAGTATTCATACTATGAAGTAACAACGACTTATGAGGCTGGTTGCCTCGGTTATCATGCGCATCGGTGTTTTGAATCTTACGGCTGGCGATCACTAGTCATTAATCCAACTGATATACATCGCAATGGCAAAAGCGCCATACAAAGACCGATCGTATCGATACTCAGCTCATTATTGCAAGCAATTGAAAGATACTCGTCTAGACAGTATTCACGTTGCAGATAAGAAGCTCGAAGAGTCGCGTAGTCTTTTTAGAAAAAGGTACGATCTGGGAATCCATCAAAGCGGTGATAATTTAAGAACTACCGGAATTACAAAAAGTTCGCATCGATTGATACGCGGCTACCTCATAGAGCTCATGGCAAGCGATACGTATAGTTCCTGTAATGTAGGCTTATTATCTCAAGGATCAAGGCAAGAACGTAAAATCGATCATTATAAAAGTAGCTAGAAAACAACTGAGTAGAACCCTGGTGGTCATAAAAATAGAAATTCCTTATCAACTAGAAGTCATAGAATAACGCTTTCGCGAAAGCGAATACATAAAGAAATAAAAAACATAAAATAATAACAAAACTCACTAAATAGTATTCAAAACCTATACCAAAAAACAATTTAGGTGACCAACCTTTAAGTTAGGATCACACTTTATAGCAAGTGGCCAGGTTTATTACAACCGAAAATCATACAAATCCTGTTTAGGGCCATAAGGATCTATAACATATAGGATGCGGAACAAGATATATAGTATTTAAATGTTGACAATAGTCAGCAGAAAGGAAAGGCTTGCCAACATTTAGACACTACAAAATCATCATTATGAACCGATTAAAAATAAAATATTATATTAGAAAAAGTAAAAGTGCTTTTCACAGGGTACGGTGTTGTGCATTGTTTTTTATTAATTAAAAAGTAAGCTGTAAATCCCCAGAAACTACATCTACATGACAACAATCTTTGCTAACGGTATAACTACCACTAATAACTTCTTAGCTATTGATGAACCCCTTAAATTGGATTTGTCTTTCCTGGTTTACATTAATACTTAAATCATCTACCAATGGATATTGTCCAAGTTGTTGTGCCGTACCAAATTCAGATGAGGAAAGCGATATAGTCATATCATTTCCGTTCTCGATATTTATAACTTCAAAAGAATCTAAAGCGACCGGGTTTTCATTTTGATCCCTTATGGATACAACAATTGTTACAAATTGATAAGTACAAGCTGCGTTTTCGCAATCTGAATTGTAATTATCATCGCTATTACATGATATTTGAGTGATTGCCAAAAGTAAAGATATTGCTATACCTAATAGTCTGGAGTA
>NZ_PJBS01000195.1 GCF_002836055.1 Psychroflexus sp. MES1-P1E | reverse complement strand
TGAGAATTATTACTCCAACCTATCTATTTTTATTTATATTTCTTTTTATAAATAGTGGAGCGTTCGCACAGGAAGAAAAATCTTATACTTCTAATCCTTTTCTTCCGAATCCTTTTGAAAGCTTATTAGCACGATTTGCAGATCCAGGAACTATAACTGGTAAAGTTTATTATGATATTAATAATAATGGTATTCAAAATGCAGGTGAGCCTGGTTTGGAAAATGTGAGAATTCAATTTTTTCGGGGTTTTGCTAATACTCCAATAAAGCCTGATGTTTTTACTGATGTAAATGGTAATTGGTCTAAAAGTATGCAACCTGGGAGGATACTTTATTTAATTCAACCTTTTGGTGATGAAACAGAAAATTATGAAGACAACCTAGATGTTACGCAAGGTGACGCTGGTGGTTTCAGAATAATAGTGGAAAATGAAACAATAGTAGAAGTGCCAACAGGTTATGCTTTTTTTAAAAATATTACAGGGCATTTGTATTTCGATGAAAATGGTAACGGTACCCAAGATGCAAGTGAAGCAAATATGCCAGATGTTGATGTTGAAATTGAAGACTTTTTGGGAGCTTCTGTGACAGTAATAACAGATGTTAATGGTGATTGGGGGACTATTGTTAAGATTGGAGAATTTGATGTAAATATTGACAATAGCGATCCAGATTTCCCAACGGGAGCAACACAAACTGAAGGGACAGACCCAACTACATTTCCACTTTCAATAGATATAAATAGTCTTCCAGATAATTTACTTGTTCCCTTATTTACAGAAAACGATGGGTTCTTTTTATCTGGAGAGCTCTCAGGTTTACTTTATGACGATTTAAATAATAATGGTAGTCAAGATCCTGGAGAGCCTGGGTTTGAAAATGTAGACATTATTATTACCACCTCTTTGGGGGATACCATAACTGTACCAACCGATGCTAATGGCGAATGGAATTCTACCGTTCCTGTGGGCTTAACCACAACTGAAGTTGACACAAGTGATCCTGATTTTCCAAACGGAGTATCACAAACTGAAGGAACAAACCCAACAACTACCACAGTTATATTAAACCAATCTTTTAATGAAATCGATGGTTTTTTCAAAATAGGACAATTATCTGGGCACTTATACTTTGATGAAAATGGTAACGGTATTCAAGATCCAACTGAACCAAATATGCCAAATGTTGATGTGGACATAGTTGATGGAATTGGACAAACATTTTTAGAAACAACCGATGCTGATGGAAACTGGTCAGCAACTGTATCTACAGGAACTGCTACAGCAACAATTGACCAAAACGATGCTCAATTTCCAACGGGAGCAACACAGACAGAAGGAACAGAGCCAACAGATTTTCTTGTGGTGAGTGGTGGAATTTATTTTGAAAATGATGGATTCTTTGAATCTGGAGAAGTTTCAGGTTTACTTTACGACGATTTAAATAATAATGGTAGCCAAGATCCGGGGGAGCCTGGTTTTATCAATTTTAACATTGATATTACAACCTCTTTAGGGGAGACCATAACTGTTCAAACTGATGTCAACGGCGAGTGGAACTCTGTTGTTCCTGCGGGTGTAACCATAACAGATGTGGATAATGATCCTAATTTTCCAAATGCCTTACAAACAGAGGGCTCAAACACAACAACTACAACGGTTATAATAAACCAATCTTTTAATGAAATCGACGGTTTTTTCAAAATTGCAACCTTATCTGGGCACTTATATTTTGATGAAAATGGTAACGGTATTCAAGATCCAACTGAACCCGATATGCCCGACGTAGATGTGGAAATAGTTGATGGAATTGGACAAACATCAATAGAGACAACTGATGCTAACGGAGATTGGACAATAAATGTATCTGCTGGAACTGCTACAACTACAATAAATCAAAACGATCCTCAATTCCCAACGGGAGCAGAGCAAACTGAAGGGGAAAATCCAACGGTGATTCAAAATGTAGAGATTGGCGAAACTTATTCTGAAATTGATGGTTTTTATGAATCAGGCACTTTAACAGGCCATTTATATTTCGATGAAAATGGAAATGGTGCTCAGGAGCCAAGTGAAGCAGACATGCCAAATGTGGATGTAGAAATTACGGATGTATTTGGAGTGGTCACTACACTGGTAACAGATGCTAATGGAGACTGGAGTTTAGTTTTACCAAAAGGCGATGCTACATCAAATATCGATAAAACTGATCCAGATTTCCCAACAGGAGCAGCACAAACAGAGGGAACGGATCCAACCACAACCACTATTGTAACCGGACAAACGCTTAATGAAATTGATGGTTTTTATGAAACAGGGACTTTAACTGGTCACTTATATTTCGATGAAAATGGAAATGGTGCTCAGGAGCCAAGCGAAGCAGACATGCCGAATGTGGATGTAGAAATTACGGATGTATTTGGAGTGGTCACTACACTAGTAACAGATGCTAATGGAGACTGGAGCTTAGTTGTACCAGTAGGCGATGCTACATCAAGTATTGTTCGAATTGATCCAGATTTCCCAACGGGAGCAACACAAACAGAAGGGAACGATCCAACAACGACCATTATTTTAAGCGGACAAGCGCTTAATGAAATTGATGGTTTTTTCGAATCAGGGACTTTAACGGGCCATTTATACTTCGATGAAAATGGCAATGGTACTCAGGAGCCAAGTGAAGCAGACATGCCAAATGTGGATGTTGAAATCACGGATGTATTTGGAGTGGTCACTACACTGGTAACAGATGCTAATGGAGACTGGAGTTTAGTTTTACCAAAAGGCGATGCTACATCAAGTATTGACCAAAGCGATCCAGATTTCCCAACAGGAGCAACACAAACAGAGGGGGACGATCCAACCACGACTACTATCGTAACCGGACAAACGTTTAATGAAATAGATGGTTTTTTCGAATCAGGCACTTTAACGGGTCACTTATATTTCGATGAAAATGGAAATGGTACTCAGGAGCCAAGTGAAATAGACATGCCAAATGTGGATGTTGAAATTACGGATGTATTTGGAGTGGTTACCACACTGGTAACAGATGCTAATGGAGACTGGAGCTTAGTTGTACCAGTAGGCGATGCTACATCAAGTATTGTTCGAATTGATCCAAATTTCCCAACGGGAGCAGCACAAACAGAGGGGGACGATCCAACCACAACCACTATTTTAAGCGGACAAACGTTTAATGAAATTGATGGTTTTTATGAATCAGGCACTTTAACTGGTCACTTATACTTCGATGAAAATGGCAATGGTACTCAGGAGCCAAGTGAAGCAGACATGCCAAATGTTGATGTAGAAATTACGGATGTATTTGGAGCGGTCACTACACTGGTAACAGATGCTAATGGAGACTGGAGTTTAGTTTTACCAAAAGGCGATGCTACATCAAATATCGATGAAACTGACCCAGATTTCCCAACAGGAGCAGCACAAACAGAAGGGGACGATCCAACCACGACCACTATTGTAACCGGACAAACGTTTAATGAAATAGATGGTTTTTATGAAACAGGGACTTTAACGGGTCACTTATATTTCGATGAAAATGGAAATGGTACTCAGGAGCCAAGCGAAGCAGACATGCCAAATGTGGATGTTGAAATTACGGATGTATTTGGAGTGGTTACCACACTGGTAACAGATGCTAATGGAGATTGGAGTTTAGTTTTACCAGTAGGCGATGCTACATCAAGTATTGTTCGAATTGATCCAAATTTCCCAACGGGAGCAGCACAAACAGAAGGGAACGATCCAACTACGACCACTATCGTAAGCGGACAAACGTTTAATGAAATTGATGGTTTTTTCGAAACAGGGATTTTAACCGGTCACTTATACTTTGATGAAAATGGCAATGGTACTCAAGAGCCAAGTGAAGCAGATATGCCAAATGTTGATGTTGAAATTACTGACTCTTTCAGTCAAGTTCAGACTGTAACGACAGATGCCAACGGTGATTGGAGTATAGGATTATCGCCTGGCAATGCTACATCAAATATCGATAAAACTGACCCAGATTTCCCAACGGGAGCAGCACAAACAGAAGGGGACGATCCAACCACGACCACTATTGTAAT
>NZ_PJBS01000194.1 GCF_002836055.1 Psychroflexus sp. MES1-P1E | reverse complement strand
AACCTGAACTAATATAGAATTAAAGATGAGATTTATATTTATACTCTTTTTACTAATAACAATATCTTGTACAAACAAGAACAAATCAAAAAAAACCATAACAAGTATTGATAGAACTGAAAATCTTATTGCAGTTTTAGACACTATTTGGGAAAAAGAACAAACACCAATAAGGTTAAGAGATTCTTTGATAAATATTTATGGAGCAGAATCTAAAGAAGCCGAACTATATCAAAAAGAATATAGAAAAAATCACACTCTTAATATTAAAAAAATCAAAAAAATCTTTGACAAATCTGATTGGCCTGAATTGACACAAATAGGAGAACAAGGCAATAGAACTATTTGCAATGTTCTTCAACATGCTGATCAAGAAACAAGGGAACATTATATTCCTTTAATGAAACAAGCTGTGTTGGACAAAAAATTAGAGCCAAGGTTTCTGGTTCGTGCTGAAGATAGAATTGCAACTGATAAAGGTGAATTACAAATCTATGGTGGACAAATGAAATACTATCCAGAAACAAAAAGTTTTAATGTATGGCCAGTTTATGACCCTGTAAATATCGATAAAAGACGAGCTGAAATTGGACTTGAGCCAATCGCGGAATTCCTGAAAAATCGATTTGACTTTGAATGGAATCTCGAAGAGCAAATAAAAAGGACAGAAGAATTTGAAAATCAAAAACGAAATGCCAACAATGGCTATAAATAATTGCTTGTTCTCGCCTACTTTGGAAATTCCTGCGGAATTTCCATCTTGGTGTATACTTGTAAAGTTAAGTGCTAAACCACGCAACTACTCATAGCCGAGACCGTTGTGGTGCATTAAAAAATGACGATAAAGACAAAATTCATATTGACCTTGACTTTTCTGTTAATTACTCAGATTGCTATGGCGACTGTTGACTATTTAGCTGTTAACCATTTGACTAAGCAACTCTATTGGGCCGACACAGATAATTCACCAGGACTTATCGGTTGGACTTCGATACCTGAAGGCAAGTATGAATTTTACGAACAGGAATATCTCGACCGTGGATTCACTTTTACGAACAACCCATATTTAATTGAAGAGATTATCAGTATAATGGTAATATTGACAATTGGGATTTTTTTGATAAGAAAACGAACTAAATCAAGCTAGCTGACTTATGACCAAGAAATTAACCCTAAAAATAGGCATAGGTCTGACCTTACTCATTGGACTTATTTATTTCATTGACCCAGCATTTCAACGCTCAGTGACTTTTGACAGTTATTCAGCAAAATATGAATGGAGATTATTTAATAATTCATATTGTAATTCAAAAACTGCAGGACATTGTTTTACAAATGAAACTAACCGAACAAATGCTGAAATCGAATTATACTTGACGCTTTTAGAGCATGTTGAGAGCAGTGAACAAATTGAAAAGAAACTGAAAAAAGTAGTGAAGGAGACATATCGGTTTGAAAGAACCTACAGCGAATTGACTCAAACAGACGAAATTCGAATCGATTCACTAAGAAAATATAGGGACGAGATATTTAGAAAAATAATGTTGAAATAAAAAAACGCACCACAACAACGCATATAGCTTATGGCGGGTGAAGGGCTGCCAGCAAGGTTTTCGCTCCGTAGCAAAGTTCGTTCTCGGTGGACAACTAAGTGCTTCGAAACCGCCACAAGCCATATGCAAACCGTTAGCCACAAGCTGAAAAAGCATAGAAAACATTAAAGAGTTATTGAATAATAAATTAAAAAGCAATATTAAAACCAACCAACTATGATTTCATTACTACCAATTCACGAAAAATTATCAACTCTTAACGGAAACGACCATGTATCGGCTATAATTAGTCTTCCTTGGTTATTAGATGCTATTAAGGATGAAATGGCTGAGATTGAGAAACAATACAGCAGAGTTTATGTAGAAACCAACCTGAAGGAAATTAAAATAAAGTTTTTATTTGATCATAGAAACGTAAGATTAACTCCAGTTGGTGGTGGCTCCTCTTTTGAACTATCGCATTTCGATTTTCAATTAGCGCTCTTTGATCCAAATAATAATGCCTATGGACATATAGACGTGAGATGCAATAAGAATATAGAAGGTGATTTTGAGATTATATCTAAGGATGATTTAATGTCTGATATTAAATACAACTTAGAACCAGTTGATTTAGTTGATGTAGATATTCAAGAGAGTTCGTTTGATGAGACAGTAATAAATGCAAATTTTGGAAGCTTAAATGATTTTGAGACCTCAGTAAAAGCCATCATGTTATTTATAGATTATAATGAGTACGTAACAGATTTATTTGATTCTCTTCCTACTCCAAATGTTTTTGAGGCTCTAGGATCTTATAAATTAGGAGCGCCATATAACGTCTCGACTAATGATTTTAAAGTCAATGGTGTTCAAACACCGTTTTTAGTGGTTAAAGGAGCATCGATTGTAGATAGGTCTGTATTCTGTAATTGTGGAGAACCTGGAGGTGTTACAACAGTTGATGATATACAACGAAGTGGAAGTGGTGATGATGGAACAAGAACAACTGTTAATAGAAGAAGAGTTACTTATGGCACTCCTGTTACTGGAGACTTAGTAGGAAATTTAACTGCCGGATTTATTTTCCCCTTTTATGATTCTTCAACCAATAGTTATAAAACCTTTCTAAAGGATTTAACAGCAACTACTAATTTATCAACAACAGTTACTGATAGCGGAAAAACAAGTGGTGTTAATTGGTCATATAATATCAACGCTTCTGTACCATTAACAGATATTATCATTGATGTAGATCGTGATACTACGACAAACCAATATTCAATTATTGTAGATATGCCTCACAAAGTTACTGGTAAAATTAAATTGGAAAAAAAGATAGGATGCGGTGTAAGAATAAGAGACAGCATAGAGTTAACACAAGGAAGAATAGATCCTTTTCGATTAACATTGAGAGTCGATTTTGTTCAAGGTAGAAATGGACGTGAAGTAATTTTGCATCCTGATACAAAAGCAGATTTATACTTCAGATTAAGACCTAAAGGTATTTTTGCTTTTTTAGTCACTTTTTTCGGTAAAATTATTGACAAAAAATTAGTAGAAGAGCGAATTGTAGCAATTGCTAATCAGCAAATAACAAGTTTTATTAGAGCATTTATTATTCCAACAATTCCTCAAGAACAAATAAGAATCGGAGCAACAATGTTAGATGAATCTTTATTTATTGCAATTGGCGAAGCCAGAAATGATGATGAAGGGTAATAATATTTTTAAGTTGACCGCAAGTAGAATGAACAAACGAATTGAAAACTACATTTAATTTTTTACACTTATGATTTTTGGAGAATTAATTTATGTAATTAACATTATTTGCGGACTAATAAAAAATAAAGCCAGTGGCTAACAATGTATAAAAATAATAGCCGAGATTGGAGTAAAATAAAGGGTTGTAGCCCGCTTCAACTTTCTTGTAAATTGACAGGGAAGTGCAACTCAATCGGCTACTATTCTTATACTAATCGTTGGCAACAACCCAAAAACAGTTACATAAATAACAAATGATATACATAACTTTAGATACTTGCGTTTGGCTGGGGTTATTGGAAATTGACTTCAATAATGATGATAATTATTTTGAAGAAATTTGCTTTTGGATTGAAAATAAACATCTCATTCATATTGCCCCTGAAAATATTAATGATGAATGGAATAGAAATAAAATTCAAGGTAAAGAGAATGCTATTAAGCACTTAAATGATAATGAAATAAATTTATTAAACCGGTTCAAAAACGATAAAACTTTAAGTGACTTATATAACCCAAATAAGATTACTGAAATAATTCAAAGTAGAATCGAAAAAATTGACTACATATTAAATACTTCAGAAAAGGCTAAAGTTGATGATAATATTCTTATTGAAGCAGGAAAAAGAAATTTACTAAAACAAGCTCCTAATCATATTAAAGAGGGATATAAGGACACAGTAAACATATTAACATTAATAAATCACTTAAAACTTAAAAAATACGAAAAATGCATTTTTTCGACAATTGATGGCGATTTTGGTATTGCTAAAAATAAACCTTACAATTTACATACTAATTTAGTTAATGAATTTAAAGAAGTA
>NZ_PJBS01000193.1 GCF_002836055.1 Psychroflexus sp. MES1-P1E | reverse complement strand
AACTAAAAAGAAAATGATAATATCAAATCATAAAAAATAAGGTATTGTCGAAAAAAATTAAAATATTAAGTAATTTCCAATAATAAATTATGGCAAAATTTTTAACAACAGTAGCTACCTCTTTTTATATTGAAGAAATTATATTAAACGCTAAAACCTCACTTACGCTAGTGACTCCTTACCTGAAATTAAGTAAAAATTTAATTGAGAGAATCATGGATGCCGATAACAGAGGAATAGTAATCACCCTAATTTACGGCAAAAACAAACTTCACGCTAATGAGCAACGCAAACTTGATGTATTGAATAACCTAGAGCTTTATTTTTGTGAAAATCTTCATGCTAAATGCTACCATAATGAAGATTCCATGATCATAACATCTATGAACCTTTACGAGTTTTCTGAAAAAAACAATAGAGAAATGGGAATATTCGTCGAAAAGGATATTGATCTAAAAATATTTGAAGACAGTTTGAGAGAAATTGATTCTATCAAAAATGCATCAATTATTGAAAAGACTAAAGAAAGTAGTAGTTCAAACTCAAGAGAAGTTATATTTCAAAAGCATCTAGGCTTTGAAGAACAATGGAATTTTTATCTCCCTAACCTTTATAAAGTGTTAAAAAACAGATTACCTGGACATCAAGTTATTTTAGATAAGATTTTGAAGATAAAAGGTTATCCAGTAGAAGGGGTCGAGATAGAAGTCTCAGGTAAAATAAATTTTCTATTTGACAATACTAAGTTTTATAAATCTATCAAGTCAAACAAAAGGTCCAAAATCAATGAATTACTGCCGAATAATAGAGTTTACTGGAATTATAAAAAAATAAATATATATGATTTAAGAAACGCACCTGAAACTGAAATAAATAATGATGGTGTTAAGGTTGAGATGAACAAAGCTCTTAATGTAATTAAAGTAGTCTCAGAACAATTAATTGAACAATAAAACGCATTCTATAATTAACATTTAATAATCTTACTCAGCTAATTTTACACTACGCTTTCATAATCGATTTTCTACAGATTTTTACTTAAAAAGGTGTTTGAGTTAAGAATTAGGTAAAAGGTGAACATATTTCAATAAGCCTAATAATTGTTTTAGAAAATAATAATTGTTTTAGAAAATAATTATTTCAATTCAAACTTTTTTAATTCAGCACTTGTTGCATATCCATAATCGAAGAAATCAAAATCTTTATTCTTATCTATATTTGAAATCCAGCGAATATGCAAAATACTTCCATGAACCTCAAGTAAATATAGTTCTTTACCTTTATGAATTGAAGCTTCTAGTTCATCAAAACACCCTTTGGATAGCTGTCCGTCATTATATTCTCCCCAAACGAATAAGACGTCAGCTTCAGAAGCTACATGGGCATAATTGGGTGGATACATAAGGTCTCCTAAATCGTTATTTGGACAAATTACTTCTATTTTAAATTCATTCTTTAAAAAATCTAAAATTAGTTTTTCATTTTCTGTACCATAAGTTGATTTACTGTGAGAAAAATATACTACAATGGTTTTATCTTGAGAATATAATCTCGATTCTAAATTTAAATTTGTGCACATTATTTATTAATTTTTATTATTACTTTTTTGACTTTAGTTATAGTATTTGGATGGAGGCCGACAATTTTAGAGATTTCTACATTCTTATATCCCTTCTTCAATAGTTCAATAGCTTTTTTGTTTTTTGGTTTACTAAGAAAATCGATTAAATCTTCTGAAGTTCCTTCTGCCCTCCCCTTATATTTTCCTTTTGACTTAGCTATAGCGATCCCTTCAAGTTGTCGCTCACGAATCATTTTACGTTCCATTTCGGCAACTACTCCGAGTATTGATATTACCATCTTAGATATGTCATTAACACTTCCATCGTCATTGAGTGTTCTCAAGCCTTGCTTTACAAAGTGAATATTTATTTTATTTTCTGTAAAGGCTTTGATAGTCGTTAAAATGTCCATTAAGTTTCTTCCTAAACGATCAATCTGATGTACCACCAATTCATCCAGCTCACCTGAGCTCAACAGAGACAATATTTTTTTACCTCCCTCCCGTTCGAAAAAAGGGATGGCTCCTGAACATTTATCTTCAATTAATAGTTGATGATCAGATGAGTTTATGGACTGCCTCTCAGAATTTTGTTCAACTGTACTTGTTCTTATGTATAAAACTTTCATTTTGTCTTATTTTTAGCTTAGTCATCTCTACACCCTTAAATTGTGCATTTATCTAAGTTTTCATTTAGGTTTTTATTTAATTCGTAAAAAATAGCTCTCACAATTTCAAGTATACCCATTTTTTATGATTTTAATGTTTTTCTAAAATCATTGAAATTCGATTTAGTGAATGCCAATATTTTAAAGAAATAACCAAACCCATAAACTAGAGCAAATCCAACAACAGTAAACTTGGCAACCTTTACCACTTTACTATCGATTATATTTTTTACAAGGTCATCTTTTGCCTTTTCTACTAAATTATTTTCTTTCATCAGAATTGTTTTTAATGGTTATTAAAAGTGCCGTTGAGGTTAGTGCTAGAATTAATAATATTCCTAACCAGGCATTATCTTTATTTTGTTCAATCCCTTGTTCTGGTATTTCGAGATTTGACATCCTATCGTGGAACATGTTGTTTACTTCAAATAATGGTATTGGTTTCATATCTTTTAATTTGTATTATGTTATTATCTAATTGTTTAAAGGCTAAATCATAAAGACCAAAATATGTATCATTTTCATGTTTCATGATTTGGGTAAAAATGGTAAAATCAAATCCTCTGTCTTTTATCAATTTCATTTCTACATTCGTTTCTTCTTTATCTCCCAAAGCAATTTCCAATATGCTGTAATTATGAAATAGTTTTTGGTTCATTCGACTAAGAGGTAATCTTCTGTTTCTATATCTTCTATTATAGAATGCAACCCGATTACGCTTTGAAGCAAACTTTTGATTACTTCTCTTTGGTTTAAAATACTTACCACTGAAAGGGCATTTCTTTAGTTTTTCCATTTCTTTTATTTATCAAATTTTTTTTATCTCTTAGAATTTTAGGCTATTAGATTTACCAAATAATCTTTTCCTGTAACCACGTTCAAATACAGGTTTTACCTTTAAATATCTTTCTAGACGTTTAGCATTTCTAATAAAAGCACCATGTATATTTTTTTTCTTAAAGTCCATTTTAAGGGCATCGGGGTATTTCTGTTCTATGATTGGGTTTGTAGCAAGTACAAGATGATAGTGTTGACCAAAATTTTCTTCTCCAACGTCATAAACCCAGATGTAGCCAAAAAGCTCAATGCCATTCGATTCGCAGCGTCTTTTTAGTTTTTGAGTAATTGGACTTATGGATTGACTTATGTCATAGGGTAGTCCAAATTCAAATAACTGGTAACTATTTTTATCATTGAACTTTTCAAAAAAGTGACTTATGAGTTTGTTTCTCTTGAAACGTTGTTTTTGGACGTCGGTCACTTCATAAAAGCAACCATTAGTTTCACTTTGAAATACGCTAGAATAAAACACCTCTTTTAGACCTCCTATGTTTTTGATGGAGTTAAGGTCTTTTCTAGACCTCTTCCTAAAATGCTTTTTACATATAAAAATCCCCATACTAGAAATTGTTTTTAAAAGTTGGTCTAGATGACTGAAGATTTTCTTGAGAAAGACTGTCCCTATCAATTAAAACTTTAGAACTATTAAAAGGTTTGAAAGCAGAAATCCTCCCACATCTTATCCATCTGTCAATTGTCTTGACACTTACAGATAACATCTGAGAGGCTTTTTTACGTGTTATATAATTCATCGTAACTTATTTTAAGAGTTACAATATTATTCAAGGAAAGTGGCTTCTAGCGACGAGTTTTAAAATAAGAAAATTCAAAATTCGTCGCTATCGTATTAATTTTTTTTGTAAGGAATTGATTCCAAGTATTTAATAGTGTCGTTTAATTTTCTTACGACTTTTGGGTCATCTTCTCCTAGGTGGTAAGATTCTTGGAAAATAGGTTTAAGTATCAATTTGATAAAAATGGGTCGTAGAGCCTTATTCCTCTCTTTGGTTGATAAATCAGATTTACTTCCATTCAGATTGAAAAAAATTTTCGAGAATAGAAT
>NZ_PJBS01000192.1 GCF_002836055.1 Psychroflexus sp. MES1-P1E | reverse complement strand
TTAGCAACTGTTTATTCACTTTTCAATTATTTACAACTCCTTTTAATTCTGTATCCTTATTTCTTAAATCAAGTCCACCTTCAAGCACCGATTTTAAATTTAGCAAGTAGAATGTCCATCCAAAAGCACAGCCAAGGCGAATATTTTCTTTAGAATTATTATCTAAAGGTATTTCTGTTTGAGACAATTCAACAAGAGTTTGGTCTTTTACTTTAGATAAATGAACTTTGACTGTACAATTTCCTGCGAAAGTAAATTCTAAATAATCAATTCCATTTGCTTCCTTTACTATTCCTTCCTCATAGTGATTTTGTGCAAACCACCTCCAATTATAGGTAGATTCAGAAGTAATATTTTCTGATAATGAAATTTCTTTACCGTCTTTTGATTTAAATCGAGCTTTTGACAAAAACCATTTTTCAAGTTCTTGACTTTTTGTCCAAGTATTATAAACTGAACTTAAATCTGCCTTAATAAAAATACGTTTTGAAAATTGTGTCCAGTCAAATTTATCCATCTTGTTTGGTGTTAGATTTGTTTTTTAATGTAATTGACAATTTTATCTTTAATCGTTACTAATCTCCGCTCTTTTATTCTATTCGTTTCATTGAGAATGTTTGTTTGAGTTCTTGCCCGTCTTGTGTTCCAGAAATTTCTGCAACTAAAGAGTCAGCGTTAATTTTAGAGTAAGAGATGATTTTCGGAAAATCGTGTTGCGTATTTTTAAATTCTAGTTCCGAGTCTGAAATTTTATTCAAGGAAAATCGTATTGGCAAACCTTCATTTTGTTCTTTAACTTTTGGAATGTAAAATAGGCTGTCCTTTTCTTGAATTAATTGTATCGTCTCAAAAACGATTGTGTCATTTTCATTTACAACATAACTTATTCCTGAAAATTCATTGTCGTTTACCTTGGACCAAGTTTCGTAAACACTTCCTTGAGCCATTTTGTTTTCCCAAGTTCCAATGAGCCATTTTGCCTTTTCAATTTCTCGTTTATGTTGTGTTGCACAACTGCATAGTATGATTGAACCGAATACTACATAAAATAGTTTTGTTATCATTATTGATTGTTTTAATTAGGTGAATAAACAGCCATTTTATTTCCTTCAGAATCTATGAACATACCAAAATATCCCATTTCAGGGCTTATTTGTGTTTTAGGAACAATAATTTTCCCATTGCTAGGTTCAATTTTGTCTAGTATCATTTGTAAATCATTGCCACCATTTAGGTAAGCTAGAACTCCGTTAGTTGATGCCTTGTAATCTTCCCCTTGTACAATTGCTCCAGAAACATTGGTTCCGTCAGTAGGGAAGACGCCCATTTTAGTTCCGAACATTTCAGATTCTTTAATATCTAGTCCAAGAATAGTTGTGTAAAAAGATACTGCTCTTTTAAAATCTGTTGCTGGTATCTCAAACCAATTGATTAAGTTTTTCATTTTTATTGATTTTTACGTTTATACGACAAAGTTGATAGTTACTACAAACATAAAATTGTAAAAATGCGACAAAGTCATTCCATTCCGTAAAAGAGTGAAGACATTGTTAGGTTGCTACCATAGAATTCTTTGGGTGATAATCCAGTAAACTCTTTAAAGTCTTTTATAAAGTGTGCTTGATCGTAGTATTCACCTTCATAAGCCAAAGTTGTTAGACTAGTAAATTGTTTATTAAGTAACATTTTAAGTGTTGCTTGTAGTCTTATTGTTTTGGATAATTGTTTAGGACTTAAACCAATAAAAGAAGAGAATTTTCGTTCTAGTTGCCTACGACTTATATTGATTTGTTTAGAAAGTTCGCCAACAGAAAGGTGTCCATTAGCAGTCAAAATTATATCTACAGTTGATTTTATGATATGGTTAATAGTTTCAGAATTTGACAATCTACTTAATAGAAAATTTTCAATATACTTTATTCTTTCAGAAACAGAATTAGAACTTAAAACCTTTTGTCCAATTTCAATTCCGCCTTTACCAAACAGTTTTTCTAAAGATGTGGCAGTATTTTCCATTTTTTTTATTGGAATAGACGTGAAAGGTGAAAATCCTTCAGGATGAAAACGAACGGAAAAGATACCTGTTTGACCTGTAGGCTCAATTTCAAGTGGTCGGGTTAATTGTCCAATAACAAAACATTTTGGTTGAATAATGCTTTCTCCATTTTGTAAGTATTGTTTGTAATTGTCGCCATAGTGAAAAATCATTTCCAAACAGCCATCAGGTACAATAGTTTGTTTATCAGGATTTTCTTCTTTTGGATACTCCAATGTCCAATAAAATTTTATTAGTCCGTTCAATTCTAGACTTGGTTCAAATGTTTGGTAGTTCATTGTGTTAGAATTATTGTAATTGTCTTTTTCATCCTGTTTTTAATTGTTGCTAACGTCTCGTATATGAAAAGTAGCGATGAAAATAAGCTGTTACTTTTCGGATTAACACAAGCCGAATTTTTAAATTTTACTATTTATCTTTTTTATTGCAAATCGTCAAATTTAAAAATTTGGCGACTTTCCAAAAATGCCCGAACCTTTGTGTTAGCAATAACTCACGCTATTTTTTATATACTTTGTTGGCAACAGTACTTTACGGATTCATATTTATAAATAAATGATAAACTTCAATGTTTTTCAAACTTCTATAATGATTCATTTTCGCAACTTTAAGGTTAGAATATTCTTCAATTCCGATTTCTGTTTCTAAACTTAAATGTTGATACTGCCCAAAATCAATTTGCGTAATGTAATTCAAATATTTATTCCAAGTATCTTCAAAGCTTTTAGTTTCGCAATAGGAAATAACAAATAGAGGACTTATTCCAATTGGTTCATTTCTGAAAATTTTCACTAAATGTTCTTTGATTATTGTGTCAGACGATTCATCCTTAGGAATTGATTTTATACGCAAACATTCTATTGCAGATAAATGATTACCATCTTCGTTTTCAATTATTAAATCTCGAAATGCTATTCCAGAAGTATTGCTCTCAACCTTTGGGTCAGTTGTTCCACCCATTGATTGGTCTTTAATACTCCATTTTCTATTATTAATTCGGTGCTTTAAAAAATCTCTTAATAGAATATTGTACTTGTTTTCACTTTGAGCTTTTTTGTATTCAAAGACATTATCTAAAAAAGTTAAACAAACACTTATAATTGAGTTTAATAAAAAGTCTTTCTCTTCATTATTTAATTTCTCTCTCTTCTCGTTTATCCATTCATAAATTAACTTTTCATAAAGTTTGTGGTCAGTTCTTGTGAAGTTTTCTAATTGAGTTAGTATTCTAAACTCAATGTGATTAACGAATAAGTACTTGTCTTTTTTAAAGGAATTATAATGAAACTCCAAAAAAGATTTTATATCGCCTCTTGGTTTTATCTTATACATAGACCAAGTGAAATCACTATGATATCTATCCAATAAACGCTCTATATTACCAAATTCTTCTGAAATGTGTTCAGAGTCTTTGTATTTATCTAATTCGTTATACCAATCCGCGTGTAAATTTTTAATTTGAAACTTTCTTAATTTATATTTAGGATGGCTTTGAACATTATAGAAACCTGGAATATTATCTGATTCGATAAACTCTTTATCAATTTGCTCTAACTCGTCTAAAATCGAGTAGTGTGTTGAATTTGTGTCTATTGGCTCAATAGCTATCATTATCGAAATAAACTTTTCGGCTTCTTCATAAATCCCTGTAAGCAATCCAATTCTTTCAAAATCTATGTCGCTATCATCACCACCGAATGATGCTTCGTGTCTTATCATTATATGATCAGCTTCGTTTACAGCATCATCTTTTACTTTATAAAACCAATGTATTAATTCATCTTTAGAAAAAGTGACTTTTTTAACTTCGTCTAACATTTTTTGCAACTGAATTTTACCTTTTTTCTGATTTTCATAAATACGATTGAAATAGATATCTCTATCTATAATATTTATGTGTTTTAAAGGTAATATGTTCGTGAAAGAAAATTCAGATTTTTCTTCGAGCAATGAAATGTCCGTAGTTTCTCTTAAATATATTTTCTTTTCTCTTGGTTTCACAATTTCATTCGTATTGTTGCCAACGTTGTTGTATATGGTTTGTTGCGTGTTTCAAGCAACTAATTTAGTAAATAATTACCGACCAAGAAAGTCCGCGAGGACTTTCGTAAGTAGGCTAAAACTAGCAATAAATTATATACG
>NZ_PJBS01000191.1 GCF_002836055.1 Psychroflexus sp. MES1-P1E | reverse complement strand
TCGAGCACGAATTAGTAAAATAGGAAATCAAAAGCTGCGAAACTTATTATTTATGTGCAGCTTTAATGCCTGTAAATACAATAAAGCTTGTAGAGAAATTTATGAGCGAATAGTAGCAAAAGGTAAGAGTAAAAAATTAGCATTAATAGCGGTATGTAATAAGCTATTAAAACAAGCCTTTGCAATTGCTAAATCAGGGTTGATATATGATAAAGAATATAAAAGTACTCTAGTGAGAAATTAATGCATTTTTACTTGTTTTTTACCACAGTACTTTGTTGTGCATAGTGCTTTTCACGTTCAGTTTGTTTTTCCGATGTTTCTTATTTAGTTCAGATTGAGCGTAGGCAAGGCATACTCTTTTGCAATTTTTGGCTAGTGTGGTGGCTAGTGCGAATTGTAAATGTGTATGGCTTTTAGCGTTGGCTTATAATTCAATATTCAGTTCATTTAGTAATTCAATTTGTTCTGCACTTAACTCGTTATTCTGATAAGCTCTTTTTGTTCTAGCCAAGGATTGGTATAAATTCCCTTGCTCCTTGTCTTTTCCTGCTTTTGGATAATGTTCTTGATTTTCTTTAAATAAAGCAATCTCTCTGATTTTATTTGACCATTTCGTAAATCCATTTCTACCACTTGATTTTAAATTAGATAAATCTATTCCAATATCTTTAAATGCATTAATTCTTTCAATTGGTAAGATGTTATTTTTAAAATCGTATTTCTGTTTTGCCCACCAAGCATATAAAGGATTTCGTTTGCCCTTAATCATTGATGGTATTTTTATCATTCTGTTTTCGTTTAAATTTTCAAGAAACTCTGTAAATGATTCTTCCCAAGTTTTCTCATCCTCCTTACTATTCCATATGAAACCTATTTCATTTAATTTATCTACTCTAAATTGTTTTAAAGGTTTATATCTGTCTCCTTTAGAACCTAAATACGCCTGTCTATTAGCTAGACACCAACTATATAATTTGCTTTCTCTTGATTTTGAATCACTACGGTTATATTTTGGCCAACGGTTAGGATTATCTTTCCTGTAAATAACTAAATTCTCATACATTTCCAACCATCTATCTCGCTTCTTTTCATTCCCTTTAGCTTCCATTTCATAACCAATAGAAGCGAGTTTTTTAATTTGTATTTCTGTTAAATTACCATTTTTATAGACTCCTCTTTGAGAACCTAACCAACTATTAAAATCTTTGTGAGTAGTTCTTGTTGGTAGATTATTGTTTTCATTAAACCATTTTTTAAGCTTTTCAAATGTTTGTTCCCAAGTTTCAAAAAATCTATCAAGATTTAAGTCTTGAACTTTATTTGATTGGTATTCTGAAAGTTTTCCTTCTTCTAAATCTCTTTTATGACGATAAACCCAATTGTATTCATTATAACCTATTTCGTTTGCAGAAATTGATTTACGTCCTTCTAATATTGATTTAATGTTTTCATACTTTTTAGTCCAAGCATCTGTTTTTCCTTCAAAATTGAAATTAAGTTCAGTCATCTTATCAAAAAAATAATTACCTAAATCATTTTCACGATATCTTTTTCTAATCGTTTGGCAAAATATATAAAGTTTACTTTCTCTAGATTTTGCATTTCCTTTCTGGTATTGAGGCCAGTTATTGGGGTTTTCAATTTTCCAACTAATTAAATCTTCATAAATAGGAATCCATTTTTTTCTACTTGCAGGACCTTTAAACTTTTCATCTATTTGAATGAATTTATTTATTTTTTCAGGTGATAAGGCATCTCCTGTATTAACGTTAACGAGCATATACCTATACCATTTAACTAAATCTATAGAGTCAATACCTTTACAAGGTGGGAAAATGTTTGTTCTTGAATAATTTTCAAATTCTTCGAAATTCTTATCCCACTTATAATCGACAATATTCCAAGCAAAATCAATAGAATTTAATTTTTGTATTTCTACACTTTTTAATCTTCCATTCTTTCTTCTATTACGTTGTTGAGCTATCCAAGCATACAAATCTTTATTGTCGCTTTTATTTGGGTAGTCATCATTAGTTTCTATGTAACTCTTTAATTCTAAGAACCAAATATCCCAATTGTTTGATGTCTTATAGATAATTTGGTCAAATAATGATTCACGTAATTTTTCTTCAAAACCTATTAGGTGTAAAGAATCAATTTCCTCATCAAAGGACGAAATGATATCTATTTTCTTTGAACCTCTTTTACCTTTTCCAAAGGCTATTGAATTTATTTCGTCTTGAAGTCTTTCGTCTTGGTCGCATAATGAACGAATTACTTGTAAAAGGTTTTTGAAAGAACCTTGACTGATAGAGTTTTCTACTTCATCATTATTCGTGTGATAAATTGGAATTACAATATATCCTAATTTTTTACCTTCTTTCTTTCTTAATGCTCGTCCAACAGCTTGTATAATATCTACTTTTGAATTTTTAGGGTCAGAAAAATATACCAAATCTATAGTAGGAACATCAACACCTTCAGTTAAACATCTTGCATTAGAAATAATAGCTTTACTAGAATTTTTAAATTCATTTAAAATTTGATTTCTAATGCTTGTGGATTGTGTTCCATCAACCGAAAATGAAGTTGTCTTTTTAAAAAGTTTGGAATGACGAGAAGCAAATTCTTTGGCTAGTTTTACTCTTGAATGAAAAGTTAGACCGTGATTTGCAGAATACTTGTTCATCACATAGTCTAAAGCATAATTATTAGCTACTTCATCTAATGAAATATTATTGTCTACGAATTTTCTCTCTTGTATATAAGTCGCTAATTGTAAATCATTTACTCCAATCGCAACGATTTTATAATCTACAAGAATATCTTCATCAATCGCATTTTTAAAAGACATTCGATATAATTCTTCCCCAAATTTTTCTGGGTCATTCATATCGTGTGTATATTTTAAGTCATCTCCTAATTTTTTCTTCAAGGATTCTTTTACAATTCGAGGTGTAGCAGTTGCATATAGTCTTCTTTTAGCGGGAATCTTTTTATTATCGTGAATCAATCCAAATACACCTTTGCTAATTCCTGCTGTTTTGTGTGCTTCATCACAAAAAATAAAATCAAAACTAATTTCTGTATTTTGTATTGACTCAATGATTCTTGGAAGAGATTGATAGGTTGAAAAAATAACTTTTTCATTCAAATCTTGATTTAAAAAAGATAATATTTCATTTGGTTCTGTAGTTACATTGCCACCAATTTCGTATGTATGCGTAACTATAGAATCGGTATTGTCTTTATCAATATCTTTTTCAGAACAAACACATAAATATTGATACTTTGTTTTTCGTTGATTTGACCACTCGTTTTTTATTTGACGTAATAAAGCTAAAGAGGGAACTAAAACAAGAGTTTTAAGACTCTTTAATTCTTCTTTAATCCATAATGAGGTAAAAGTTTTTCCAGCACCACACGGTAGTATTAATTGCCCTCTTGATTCTTCTCCTTCAGTAAACCATTGTACGCATTCATCAATAGCTCTTTGTTGGTGTGGTTTAGGGTTGAAAAATATTTTTTCTTTTGGTTGGCTATTATTTAAAAGTAGATTAATATTTGTAAAAATATTTGCCTCAATTTCAAGCAAATGACCTATGCTGTAAAATGTGAAATTTTCTTGTCTTGATAATGAAACTTTATCTAAAGATGAACAATTAGAAAAAACGATATATCCATCTGCTTTTGGACAATACGCAAACAGGTTCGAAATTTTATCTGATGACCAATTTAGTTTACTTGTTTCATCATTTTTAAATTTGCATTGTACAGCTATATATTTATCATCTATAGTTTTAAGCAGTAAATCGATGCCATATTCAACTGTTCCTAAATCAAGTTTTGCTTTTGTATTTAGTGGGATTTCATCATACAGCCAAACATCAGAGTATAATCCATCAATTTCAGGTGCAGTTAAAAAGTAATATTTTGCGAACACCTCAAATATTTGGCCTGCGGATGTATCTTTAATTCCAGCTTCTCGGTTATCAATATTATACCTTGATAATTCAGGCTTCAAGTCAGTCCAATGTTGTTTACCTTGTATTATATCCGATAGTATTTTCTTGTATTTTATCATATTTCAGCGATGGCAAGAAACAGCTCTTTTGGTTTTTTCAGCGTTGGCTTATGTTTTGGCAAAAAAACCAAATGTGCTGTTTGTGCGTTGGCGTTTTTAGTTCAAATGTTGATGTTTAGCACGATTTCCGCATTATGCA
>NZ_PJBS01000190.1 GCF_002836055.1 Psychroflexus sp. MES1-P1E | reverse complement strand
GTTTTAAAATGGAGACTAAAAAACTTATTAGAAAAATCAAGCATTAACAATATATTTGACGACGTTGAAAAATTTGCAGAAAAACTAAAAATAACAAGAAATTATCACGCTCATCTTGAAGAAGAACATAAGGAAAAAAGCTTAAAAACAGGCGAAATTTATAAAGCTAACAATTTACTTGAATTTGTAATTCGTGAAATTCTTTTAAGAGAAATAGGAATAATTGAAAATTCTGAAATACCTTCAGAAATAAAAGAATTTATATATACATTGAATGAATAAAAAGCCTGCTCCCAACACCGTATAAACTTTATTGCTGGCTTTTTGCTTACTTACGAAAGTCCTCGCGGACTTTCTTGGTTAGTAATTATTTAGCAGCTTTACTGCTAAAACAACGCAACAAAGCTTATACCAAACGTTACCCAACATACCAAAAAATGGAAAACGGTTACAAGCATAGAAAAACAGAACTAAAACTTTGGATAAAGTTATTAGATATTTTGCATTTGTTTCCTCCTTAACAAATTATGGATGCGAATACAATGGTTTCAATATTTATATTAACTTTAAAATCATATTAAAATGAAAAAAATAAAACACATATTTATAGCAATATTGATGACAACATTATCATCAATAACACTAGAAGCACAAGTAAGACCCGATATATTTAGCTTTTCTTCCTCGCAAAGAGAAGAATTAGCAGATTTAATTATTGATTTTGTAGATGTAGAGATAATCCAAATACATTGTGATTATACAACACATATGGGAGTAAGTTATGATATTCACGATAACTTTAACTTTTTTACCTTTTCATAGAACTTATCTTGAACGATTAGAAGACTGGTTAATATCACAAGGACATCCTGAATTTGTGCCATTACCTAAATGGACAGGCGAAGTACTCCCTCCTCCAGAATTTGAATTTGCTGGGCCAAACGGAAATGGAGTATCTCCATTTTGTGGGAGTTCAACTTGTTCAGATGCTCCTTCAGGTAGTGCTGGTTGCAGTAGTCCAAATGGTTGGGATACTGCTATTGTAAGTTTGCCAAATAACCTAACTTTGCCTATAATTTCTGGAACAAATAATGATTTATGTGACTTGCAATTTAATCCTTTAAATTATACGGCTAATAATGATGAAAGTGGAGGAAGCGGTCTAAGTAGACAAATTGAAAGTCCTTGGCATAATCAAGGACACCAATTTATGGGCGGCGTAATGTTAAATTTTAAATCACCTGCAGCAGCAATTTTTTGGATTTGGCACGCAGGAGTAGATGACAAATGGAAAGAATGGGAGCAAAACTGTCCACAATCAACTACACTTTCAAGTGACTTATATATGAAGGATAATGAATTTGTTGTAGAGTACTACAGAGACCGAGGCGAAGAGCCAAATATTGATGATGGTCCTATGTGGACAAGTAAAGATATTTGGGTGCGCAACCAAGCAGATGGAGTATTAAACCAATCGCACCAAAACCCAGAATATGGAAGAACAAATTATGTATATGTGAGAGTAAGAAATCGTGGTTTTCAAAATTCACTCGGCTCAGAACAATTAAGGCTATATTGGGCAAAAGCCAATACAGCCCTTACTTGGCCAAATCATTGGGACGGAAGTATGGATAATGATGGTGGTTTTTCTCTTGGAGAGCCATTAGGCACACTATCAATTCCACAAATAGGGGGTCAAGATCAGACTATTGTAGAGTTTGCGTGGAATGATGTACCCAACCCTGATGATTATAATATTGGACAAGGAAGTGATAACCCACATCATTTTTGCTTATTATCAAGAATAGATGCCACAAACGACCCTATGGCAAATGAAGTAACTGGTAGTGTATATCAAAATACCAAAAACAATAATAATATTGCCTGGAAAAACCTAAGCATAGTTGATTTAATACCAGGAGGGATTCAGCCCCCAAATCCTTGTACAGGAGTATTTGTGGGTAACTTTAATACAACAGCTCGTAATATTGATTTAGAATTTGTACTTCCAAGAAATTACAAAGGCAATCCCGTTTTAGCAGAAGCAGAAGTTTTAGTTACTTTAGACGATGCAACTTGGGATAAATGTGACACTAACGGAAGGCAAAAGCAAAATCTTACAGTTAATAAAGAAGAACAAAAGCAACTTATTATCAATCAGGATAATGCTTCTTTAAAAAACCTAAACTTTCAAGCCAATGAATACAGATTACTTAATGTCTGTTTTAGGTTTTTATCTAAACAAATGTCTGGTCAAAAAGATTTTGAATTTCACGTAATACAAAGAGATGCAGCCACAGGAGAAATAATAGGTGGTGAAACCTTCAAAATTGAAGTGGAAGGTAAAGAAGGGTTTTACGCAGATGCAGGTGATGACCAAGAAATTTCACAAGGCGAAATTGCAGATATTAGTGCCTATTCTGTCGATGAAAATGCGGTTTATAATTGGTACGACCAAGATGGTAATTTAATTTATACAGGACTAGATATAAGCGTATCGCCAGAAATTACCAAGAAATATAAATTAGAGGTTATTTCAAACAATGGGGGTATCATAGATTATGACGAAATTGAGATTAAGGTTAAAGAATACGAGATTTTGGGTATGTCGCCTAATCCAGCTAATGGTCAAGTTTCTCTTAATTACAAAGCAACCAATGCAAATTCTGCTTATATTATGATAACCCAACCTTATGGTAATACTAATAATTATATTCTTGATGTAAATCAAAGCAATGTATCTATAAATCTTGCCAACTATAATACAGGTATTTATTACGCTGTTTTAGTTTGTAATGGTCAAGTGTATGATAGTAGAACATTAATAATTGAATAACCCTTTTAACAATTCCATCCCGTCCTTATCGGGATGGAATTTAAATTTTAAATTATGAAGAATTCTTTAATTTTATTCGTTATGCTTTTTAGCATAAACGTTTTTTCACAATGGGAAGAAGTTTCAGTTCCTACAATATCAGGTTTAAACAATGCTTTTTTTGTAGATGAAAATATTGGGTATATTGTTGGTGGTGGTGATTACTATGGTTCACCTAACTCTACGGAAGGAATTATTTTAAAAACAACTGATAGCGGTAATATTTGGTCAATTATTTATTCTCAAAATAATATATCTTTAAATCATATATTTGTAATTGGTTCTAATATTTATATATATGGTCGTGATGAAGTTTCGCAACCTTTACAAATAATATCAAATGATAATGGTGCAACTTGGTCTCAATCAACACCAAGTTTTAACACCAACACTATGTATTTTTCTGACGATATAATTTATGTGTTTGATTTTGAAGAAACGACAACGACAATAAAAAAAATTATTAATAATGTCATTTCAACTATAATTACTGATGTTGGTGTTTTTGGCGTTAATCACAATGAACTTATATACGTAAATAATTTATTTGACACGATATACAAATCTTCAGATTATGGCCAAAATTGGCAAGAACTTCTAGCTTACCCTGATGGTTTCGGAGGTAATCAAAGCACTAATGCTGTAATAAAACCATTTAATGATAAAATAATTATCCACCATACATATCCAAATCATACCATTTTTAGTAATGACAATGGTACAACTTGGGAAATTAATACTGATGATGCAGATACAGATTTTACTAAAATAATTAACGAAACTACGATTTATAGTGTTAGACCTAATAATATTGCTATCACTCAAAATTTAATAAATTGGCAGTCTTTATTAGAAGATAATACCCAAAAAAGAAATATCTATTTTATCAATGATAATTTAGGTTTTGTTTTAGGGGATAATGGCTTATTATACAAAACAGAAAATGGTGGTGTATTGAGCATTAATGAAAACGAAAATTTAGAAAAAAAAATTAAAATCTATCCTATTCCTTCAAAAGATAAAGTTCAACTTGAAATACCAAACGATTTACAGGTTAACAACTTAAATCTCTATGATATAAATGGTAGATTAGTGAAAACTTACAAGAGTACAGAAAGAATCTTAAAAGTCTGTGAATTTTCGGCAGGTAACTATTTACTTAAAATTGAAACTAACCAAGGAAACGTAACTGAAAAAATTGTGATTGAATGATGTACGTTGGGTAACAATGTATATAAAACATAGCTAATAAGTGCTTAAACCAATGGCTTGGGTGTATTTGCTAAGTCCGCCAAATCTTTGATTTGGCATTTAAAAAAAGAAAAAATAAATACAAAAACAAAGATTTAGCTAAGTG
>NZ_PJBS01000162.1 GCF_002836055.1 Psychroflexus sp. MES1-P1E | reverse complement strand
ATGGATTTGGATCCATGCATCCAGGAGAAGACCCTGACTTATCCATCCGATTAAAAAAGAAAAATTTTAAGGTAGGGTATATAGAGGGTGCTTTTGTTTATCATAAACGGCGAGTAGATTTTTTCAAATTCAGTTCTCAAGTCAATAAATTTGGACTAGTAAGACCCATATTGCTTAAGCGATACCCAGAAACTAAGAAGATAACGTACTGGTTTCCTTTCTTTTATTTATCGTTCTTTGTAATAGGTATGTTTCTACTTTTTTTTGAATTCTATTTTGTGATTTGTTTTTATGTGTTGTATAATTTTCTTATACTCATGGATAGTACGATGAACTATAAAACTATTAAAATTGGACTCTTAAGTGTATTTTCAACAAACATTCAATTTTTTAGTTACGGGTCCGGATTTATAAAAAGTTACTATTTCATTCATATCCTTAAGAAAAAACCAAAATTAATATTCCCTCAATTATTTTTTAGTCAATGAACCAAAAGACACAGCTTGATAGATTAAAGCAGAACATTAAAAAGAGAAATTATAAAGCCTTTATTTTTATCTTATTTTTTACAATGCTTATATGGCTGTTTGTCCAAATGTCCAAAAGCTATGACGATTCTATAAGTCTATCTATAACATTGGTGGATGTCCCTGAAAATATTATTATCGAAAATTTGGTGCATTCTTTGGAGGTAGACCTTCAACAAACAGGATTTAAAATTCTTTCTGTGAGCCTTTTCAATTCGTCTATGGATATCAATTTCAATCAATTGGATTCTTTGGATAATAGATTTGTATTTGTGACTGAAAAACATAAAAAGGAGATATCAAAATCTTTAAATCTTAAGTCTAGTGATATACAAATGAGCATAGATAGCTTGGAATATAAGCACTTTAGGTTAGCGACTAAGACCCTAAAAGTAAAGCCAAATTTTAAAGTTGATTTTGCTATGGGTTATGATTCTACAGCCACTTTCTTATTTGAACCTCAATTTATAAAGGTTTCTGGGAGTGACTCTATTTTAAATACTATCGAGCATATTTATACCAAGCTTAAAGACTTTAAAAAAGTATCTGATACTCTTAAGGGATCAATTCGCATACAAACTATAGACAGTGTGTCTATTAATTATTTTGATACAGAGATAGATTACTTTCTTCCCGTGAGTAAATTCACTGAAGGGAATTTTGAGATCTCAATTGAAGTCAGCCAAACAAACACCCATCGAGACATCGTTATATTCCCTAAAACTGTAAATGTCAATTTTAAAACGAGTTTGGCTAATTTTGAGCGCATAGACGAATCTGGTTTTAAAGTCATAGCCAAGTATATACCCAATGAGGATTTTATGATTCTTGAATTAGTAGAGCAGCCCAAATGGGTTAAAAACGTATCTTTAGATAGCTTTAAGGTTGATTATTTGATTAAAAAATGATAAAGATTGGACTTACTGGGGGTATTGGTGCTGGAAAAACGCTTGTAGCAAATATGTTTAAGAATAAGAATATCCCTGTTTTTATTGCGGACGTAGAAGCTAAAAAAATTTTAAATGATTCTTCTGTAGTCCAAGAGGTAGCACATACCTTCAATATATCATTAACCCATGACGGATTAATCGACAAATCAGAATTAGCTTCCATAGTATTTAAAGATAAAGCAGCTTTAGAAAAACTCAACTCTATAATTCACCCAAAAGTCCACGACTGTTTTCAAAAATGGATCTTAAGTATAGATGCTTTATATATCATTTATGAAGCTGCTATAATTTTTGAAAAAGATAGGGCATCCTATTTTGATTTTACGATTTTAGTAACGGCCCCAAAACAAGTTAGAATAGAACGTGTTATCCAAAGAGATCATTCTTCAGAAGAAGACGTAAAATCTAGAATAAAGGCTCAATGGCCTGAGTCTAAAAAGAAAAAACTTGCGGATTTCGTAATTGAAAATACTAATTTAAAACAGACTCAGCAACAAGTGGACAAACTTCATGTAAAATTTTTAAACTTTTCAGATAAATAAGAGGATTGTCTTGTTAACTTTCGGTTAAACACGGAGAAAGCATTTTGTTAAAATTGTAATTTTGGCAAAATGAATAAACGTATATTTATATTTATAATTATTCTGATGACGGTCTCTTTGGTTGGAATCATCTTCGTCCAAGGGTATTGGATTAAGAATACAGTGGAGAGCAACGAAGAGCAATTTTCAATGGGTGCCAAGCAGATACTTATAAATGTTGTGCAGCAGTTGGAGAAAGATGAAGTGGATAAATACTATTTCAAATTTGCCTCTATTGCGGATTCCACTATTCCAGTAAGAGCTCAACTTAGTGAAATTTTCCAATTACCAGATGAAGGGATTTCAACCGAATATTTCACGTATTCTAATCGCTTATTTCAAGAGGATTATAAAATTGATTCTCCTTTTTTAGCTGAAAATCAAGATTCAATCGAATTTAAAAAATTGATTAGTCGAAAGGTAACGGCCGTGATGAGGAGAGAGGGCATGGATGGAAATACTATTAATGCCTTAGAGCGTTATGAGCGTATTAATAACCTAGAAGATGAGCAAAAATACTTATGGCTAGACGCTATAATGGAAATGGCCTCAAAAATTCCTATCCATGAGCGAGTAGATACCTTAGAAATCAAAAAGCTTATCGATGAGCAAATGGAAAAACGCAATCTAAAGTCAGATTTTGATTTTGGAATTTATAGCAATGCTCTTTCTACTAAAGTGAAGACTGCCAGTTTTGAGCTTAACTCACCTTCGACTTATGGAGTCCCTGTATATAGTTACAATGATGAATATTCGGATTACCAACTGTTTATCAATTTTAAAGATAAAAACAAGCAAATTTTATCTTCAATAGCTCTTATGGGTGGACTTTCAGTTTTATTTACTTTGGTTATTGTACTGGCTTTTTCTTCGGCGATAGGTCAGCTTATAAGACAAAGACAAATCTCACAAATCAAGACGGATTTTATAAATAACATGACGCACGAATTTAAAACGCCTATCGCCACTATTAATCTGGCATTAGATTCCGTCAAAAACCCTATAATTTCAAACAATCCTGAAGCGGTAGACCGCTACATGAATATGATAAGGGAAGAAAATAAACGCATGCATGCTCAAGTAGAAAATGTTTTGAGGATCTCTAAACTAGAAAAAAATGAGCTCAATATTGATAAAGAAAAATTTAACCTTCATGATATTATAGAAGATTCAATTAGTCATATCAATCTAATAGTAGAAGATCGAGATGGTTACATCAAAACTCATCTAGATGCCAAAAGAGATAGTATATTAGCTAACAATTCACACTTTTCAAATGTTATTATAAATATTTTAGACAATTCAGTAAAGTATTCTGCCTCTGAACCTAAAATTACTGTGACTACTGAAAATGTAAATAATTATATTGTGCTTATCATTTCAGATCAAGGAAACGGAATGGCTAAGCAAGTTCAGAAGAAAATATTTGATAAATTTTACAGAGAACACACAGGAGATGTTCATAACGTAAAGGGCCACGGGCTAGGATTGGCTTATGCTAAGCAAATTGTAGACGATCATCATGGAGAAATTTCTGTGAAAAGCGAAAAAGGAAAAGGAAGTTCATTTATTATTAAATTACCATTAATATCATAAATATATGGAAACTGAAAACAAGAAAATTTTACTAGTAGAAGACGATCCAAACTTTGGAATCGTATTAAAAGATTATCTATCTATGAATAGTTACGATGTCACGCACGCTAAAAACGGCATGGAAGGCTTCGAGAAATTCAAAAAGGGAAACTATGACCTTTGTATTTTAGACGTCATGATGCCTTATAAAGATGGTTTTACTTTAGCGAAAGAGATCAGAGCTAAAAATGAAGATATTCCAATTATCTTCTTGACGGCTAAAGCTATGAAAGATGATGTCTTAAAAGGATATAAAGTTGGGGCTGACGATTACCTCAATAAGCCTTTTGATAGTGAAGTGCTTTTGATGAAAATAAAAGCCATCATGCAAAGAAAGAATTCAGATACACTTTCAGATAGCAAGCAATTTGAGTTTAGCGTGGGTAACTTTCATTTAAATTCTAAACTGAGGTTTTTAACCTTCAAAGAGGAAGAACCTAATAAGTTATCTCCAAAAGAAAATGAGCTATTGCGTTTATTGGCCTTATACGAAAATGATTTAATGCCAAGAGAGTTAGCGCTCACTAAGATTTGGAGAGATGACAACTACTTTACATCAAGAAGTATGGACGTGTATATTGCTAAATTGAGAAAGTATTTGAAAAAAGACGATTCAGTTGAAATTTTGAACATTCATGGTGAAGGATTCCGCTTAGTTGTGAAGGGATCTGATGGAAAAGGTGCTTAAAGCTTAGCTTTAGGTTTACTTTTTTCAGTTTCATTTATCATAAAATAGCTTGCTGTATTCTACGGTAAGCTATTTTTCTTTGATATAGCTGATGATCTCTTCTCTGGAAGTCTCATAATGAAACCACTTAATTTGAGGATCTTTTTTAAACCATGTCAATTGTCTTTTAGCAAATCGTCGCGTATTCTTTTTAATTTCAGAAATGGCTTCAGTTTTTGTTGCTTTACCTTCAAAATGGGCAAATAATTCTTTATAGCCTACGGTTTGTAAAGCGTTTAAGTGCTTAAAAGGATATAGAGATTTTGCTTCTTCTAAAAGCCCATTCACAATCATTTCATCTACGCGTTTTTCAATTCTTTTGTAAATGACTTCTCGCGGAGCATCCAAACCTATTTTAATACTATTAAAACTCCGTTTTGGTTTAGTCTGGTTAAGGAAAGTTGAGTAAGGCTTCCCTGAGGTTTCTATAACTTCAAGCGCTCTTGTAAGTCGTCTTGGATTGCTCAATTCAATCTGTTCGTAATACTTTGGGTCTTTTTTCTTTAACAAGCACTGTAGCGCTAATAATCCCTTAGAGTTGAGGAGATCTTCGATGTTTGTTCTTATGTCTAAAGGAATTTCTGGAAAGACATCCAAACCTTCGGTTATTGCTTTTTGATATAGACCACTTCCCCCAACTAGGATAGCTTTGGAATGCGTTTTGAAAATAGTATCTAAGACCTCTATGGCCTCTTTTTCGAATTCTCCAACATTATAATCTCTCTTAATGGAAATATGTTGAATGAAACGGTGCTTTGCTTGAGAAAGCTCATTTTGACTGGGGACTCCTGTGCCAATTTCCATTTCTTTAAAAAACTGTCTAGAGTCTGCAGATAAAATTTCAGTAGAAAAATAGTTAGCTAACTGAATGCTTAAATTGGTTTTTCCGATGGCCGTTGGACCAACGATACAAATCAAGGTGGATTCTTTAGTCTTCATTCTCAATTTCTTTCTCCTGCTGTCTTTTATTTAGTGAATAGCCACACTTATGACAGAATTCTGCACTATCCCTGTGATCGTCTTCTCCACAATTAGAACAAACTTGTGTGTTTTTTCTGGTATTTTCTTTTGCCATTTCCGCGGTTACTATACCTGTAGGAACAGCTATAATACCATATCCAAGTAGCATAATAATAGTAGCAATAAACTGGCCCAAAGGCGTTATGGGGTGGATATCTCCAAATCCTACCGTGGTAAGAGTTACAATGGCCCAATAGATTCCCCTTGGGATAGAGGTGTAACCATGTTCAGGACCTTCTACAATATACATGATGGTTCCCGCTATGAATGAGATAATAACGACACTATAAAGGAAGATTAAAATTTTTGGTACACTATTTCTTAAGGCAATGGCTACACTAGAGCCAGCTCCAGAATACCTTACCAATTTAAAAATTCTAAAGACTCTGAGTAGTCTTAAGGCCCTCAAGGATAATAAGGCTCCAGAGCCAGCAAAAACCAAAGATATATATAGAGGAACAGTGGAAAGAAAGTCTACAATACCATAGAAACTAAAAATATAACTTTTAGGTTTTTTTATACTGATGACTCTCAGGATATATTCAATCGTGAAAAATATAGTAATGATCCATTCTAAAGTGACAAATAAATAATGGTATTGAAGGCTGATGTATTCAACAGAGTCGAGTATGACTAAAACGAGACTTGCTACTATAACGATTAATAATGCAATATCAAATACTTTTCCCGCCTTGGTGTCTGCTTCGTATATGACTTCATGAACCTTTTCCTTCCAAGTCATTTTAAAAATGGATTACCTTCAAATTTTTATTATTTTTCCTCAAATAACTTTGTATGATATGTTGAGCATCTCTATCATTTTGCATAGGATTTATAATATTTTTCAAAATTGAAATATTTTCAACTTGAAAATTTAACTCGGTATATCCAAAACCTATGAGTTTTCCATCTTCAATCAAGACAACACTTTTTTCACCAAGATGTCTGCCTCGATCTTGAATAATCATGTTCTTATCTTTATAAGTATAAAATTCAATAAGTTCTACAACTCGAGAATTATAAGAAACGGCATTTTTTTCTTGTATGCATGCCCCATCGCATTTCTTTATGGTATAATTGAAGCAGGCTTCTTTGGTTTTATGTAAACCCGTTAATTTCTGACAAAGATGATAAGTCTCCAGAGCTCTTTCTAAGAAGGCCTTTCCTTGTTGGTAGTTGGTGAAACTGGTGATATAGTCTTTTTTAGAGTCCAACTTAGAAACAGTCAAATTGAAATATCCGTTATGGTCTTCGAACATATAAAGCCCGTGGGTAAAAAGATCTTTCTTTAAAGCAGAGTTATATTTTGGTTTAAGTTTTTTGATAGATTGATTTTCTTTTAGCAATGCCATAAGCTCATTACCAGTTCTTTCATAATCTACAGATGAAGTGTGCTCTTGAATTTGTTTAGACTTTTGGGCGTCACTTATAAAATGTTGGTTAGCTCTTTTTTTGATGTCGTTGCTTTTACCTACATAGATAATATCCCCTTCTTTATTAGAGAAATAATAGACTCCAACTGCATTAGGCAAATCGTCTATAAGTCTAATGAGTTTTTTATCGATACTGCTCACAGCATTTAGCTTCAAATGGGAGCTTATAATTTCTTTATCAGTATCCTTTTCTAGCAAGAGTTTAAAAAGTTTTACGGTGGCCAAAGCATCTCCACTAGCTCTATGGCGATCTGTTATAGGAATTCCTAGTTTCCTTACTAGCTTACCAAGGCTGTAAGACTCAAAATCGGGCAAAAGCTTTTTAGATAGTTTAACGGTACACAGTGTTTTGCGTTCATAAAGATAGCCAAGTCTATCGAACTCAAGCTTTAACATTCTATAGTCAAACTTAGCGTTATGAGCTACAATGGTGCACCCTTCAGTTATTTCTATAATGCGTTTTGCGATTTCGTAAAACTTAGGTGCTTGATGGAGCATTTCATTGTTGATGCCCGTTAAGCCTACTACAAAAGATTGGATTTTTCGCTCAGGATTTATGAGTGAGATAAATTGATCTACAATTTCATTACCGTCAAATTTATAAATAGCGATTTCTGTAATCCCTTCTTCATTATATTTTCCTCCCGTGGATTCTATGTCTAAAATGGCGTACAACCTAGCTTTATGTGTTTTAAATTAAGATAACAAAATTAAAGATATTATTCTGTTTCTTTCGTTTAGTTTTTAAAGTTTAACCTCTGAATTTCAATTTTATCAATTGCTTATAATGAAGCCTTTAAAAATAATATGTCAGCCTTAAGTCGATAAGTTATTGAATTTAAAATCAGTATTCATGTGATATAGCATTCCTGTTTATCTAGCTCCAAAAATAGAACTCCCTATTCTCACCATGTTAGTGTCATGTTGCATGGCGATTTTATAATCTCCGCTCATTCCCATGGATAGGATACTGAAGTCTTTTTGAGTTTGCGAAGTCTCCTTATAAAGCGTTTCAAGAATTTCAAACTCTCTATGAATCTGCTCTTCATCATCTGTAAACGTAGCCATGGCCATCAAGCCCTTCAGTCTTACGTTTTTTAATTCAACGAGTTTGTCATCCTTTAAAAACAGTTTTAAATCCTCTGGAGACATGCCGTATTTAGACTCCTCTTCAGCTATTTTTACTTGTAATAAACAGTCGATTACTCGGTCATTTTCCACTGCACGTTTATTGATTTCTTTAAGTAATTTCATGTTTTGGACTGCGTGAATTAAATCTACATAAGGAGCCATGTATTTCACCTTGTTGGTTTGTACGTGACCCACCATATGCCATTTAATATCTTTGGGTAAAGCGTCCCATTTGTCCGTCATTTCTTGAACCTTATTTTCTCCAAAAATTCGTTGTCCAGCCTTATAAGCTTCAAGCAAGTCTTCATTAGGCTTGGTCTTCGATACGGCAACCAGGTTAATATTCTCACCTAATTCGTCTGTAAATGTTTTGATATGTTCTTTAATTGACCCTTCCATTTTTTAATTTTTAAAATTCATAAATCGTAATTCCACTTCTCAACTTAGGTTCAATGTAGGTTGTTTTTGGAGGCATTTTCATTCCTTCGTCTGCTATAGTTTTCATTTCTTCAATACTTGCAGGGTACATTCCGAATCCGACCTGATAGTCTCCTTGGTCTATAGCCCCTTTCACGAAAGCCATGTCTTTTTGACCTTGACTATACATCAATCTAGAATTAGTCCTCAAGTCTTGAATTCCCAAAATTGGCTTTAAAATTGTATTAAATAATATTTGAGCATCCAATCTTGATAGCGCATCATTAAAATCGTAATTTCTATCCCTTAAATTTAATTCGTAAAAATCACCATCGAGATACATGCTAAAATAGTGAGCTTCTTTGGGCTTGTAATAATTCTGCTTTAAATTTTCAATTTTGAATTGTTCATCCAGCTTAATTAGAAATTCGTCTTTGCTTAAACCGTTTAGGTCTTTTACAAGTCTGTTGAATTCATGAATCCTCAAGTGACTTTCTGGAATAAAAAATCCCATAAAAAAGTTATAGGCTTCTTTCCCTGTGTGGTGACCATTTTCAGTCTCAAGTACTTTTTTTAAATCAATCGAAGAGGAACTTCTATGGTGTCCATCGGCTATATAAATATGTTTCATCTCCTCAAATTCTTTTTGAATTTGTTCATGAAGCTTTGGATCTTCAATCACCCAAAAGTGATGCGTTTCTCTAGAGGTAGTCGTGAATTCATATTCTGGTCGAGTCTGCATCAATCTTTTTGAAATGCTGTCAAGGACTTCATTATCGGGATAGGTGAGAAGGACAGGGTCGGCGTTAAACCTTACTGTCTTTAGATACTCTGTAAACACCTCTACTTTTTCCGTTAGAGTATCCTCATGTTTTCTAATGAGGTTATTTTCATAATCTTCAGCACTTGCTGCGCCTACAAAGCCTACAAACTCTATTTCATTTCTATAAATGATTTTATGAAGGTAATAGCAGGGTTTCTCATCTTGCTGGAAACTGCCGTCTTCTTTAAACTCTTCAAACCTGTTTTTGACAAGGCTAAAGCGTTCTTTTCCAGAAATTTCTTTGTTGTACTTATATCCAGGATTTGCAATATGCAGAAATGAAAAGGGATTGTTATCTAATCTCGCTTCAACTTGGGCTTTAGTATAGGTTTCGTAAGGCTTTGAAGCGATTAGACCTACTTTATCTCGAGTAGGTCTAGTCGCCTGAAATGGAATAACTTTAGGCATCTTTAAGATACAAATTGTGAGGATACTTTTTCTGCTTTTTTGCTTTCACTGTAGTCATAAAATCCTTCTCCAGATTTCACTCCAAGTTTGCCTGCTCTCACCATGTTGACGAGTAAAGGACAAGGAGCATATTTTGGATTTTTAAAGCCCTCATACATCACTTCCAAAATAGATAAACATATATCCAATCCTATAAAATCGGCAAGCTGAAGGGGACCCATAGGATGAGCCATGCCTAATTTCATTACAGTGTCAATTTCTTCAACACCCGCTACATTATTATATAGAGTTTCTACAGCCTCATTAATCATTGGCATTAAAATTCTGTTAGCTACGAAACCAGGGTAGTCATTAACTTCAGTTGGGACTTTACCAAGATTTTTGGCTAGCTCTACAACTCTATTTGTAATGTCATCGCTAGTATTGTAGCCTCTTATGATTTCTACAAGCTTCATGATAGGCACTGGATTCATAAAGTGCATTCCTATCACTTGCTTAGGTCTGCCTGTGACAGCAGCGATTTTAGTGATTGGAATAGAGCTGGTATTTGTTGCTAAAATAGTTTTGGCTGGACAAAGGCTGTCGAGTTCTTTAAAAATCTCCAGCTTGATTTTTTCATTTTCTGTAGCGGCTTCAACGACGAGGTCTGCATTTTTTGCCCCGTCTGCTATACTTGTAAAAGTGGTGATATTTCCCAGTGTTCTTTTCTTGTCTTCTTCGCTTATTTTTTCTTTGCTAACCATGCGGTCTAGATTTCTAGTGATGGTAGCAATACCTTTATCTAGACTATCTGTTGAGACATCTATTAAGCTTACATTATAATCGAATTGAGCAAAAGTATGTGCAATACCGTTTCCCATAGTTCCTGCCCCTATTATAGCTATATTTTTCATGATTTTATTTTTAAAATGATTACTCGTCGAATGCTTTTATGATTTGCATAGCCACCCTTAAAGCCTCAGTACCTTGTTCCAAAGTAACAATAGGTGTCGTGTCATTCTCAATAGCTTCTGCAAATGTTTCTAATTCGTCTAAAATAGCATTATTTGGGCTTATATCTGGATTATCAAAGTAGATCTGTTTCTTTACGCCTTCAGCGTTTTCTAGAATCATTGCAAAATCGTCTGGGTCTTGAGGGGCGTCTTTCATTTTGACAACTTCGGTTACTTTTTCAAGAAAATCTACTGAAATGTAGGCGTCTCTCTGGAAGAACCTTGACTTACGCATGTTTTTAAGCGATATTCTACTTGCTGTAAGATTAGCCACACAGCCGTTCTCAAATTCAAGTCTAGCATTGGTGATATCTGGAGTCTCAGAAATGACAGATACGCCACTTGCATTGATTTTTTTCACTTTAGAATTAACGATACTTAAGATAGCATCAATATCATGAATCATCAAGTCTAAAACAAGAGGAACATCTGTTCCTCTTGGGTTAAATTCTGAGAGTCGGTGGGCTTCAATAAACATGGGAGTGTCTATTTTGCCTATAGCAGCTCTAAAGGCTGGATTAAAACGCTCAACATGTCCAACTTGCCCTTTTACATTATGAGCTTTAGCCAGTTTTATAAGAGCTTCTGCCTCTTTTACGGTAGAGGTGATAGGCTTTTCTATAAAGACGTGAACACCTGCTTTTATGGCTTGTTCTGCCATACTATAGTGGTAGGTGGTAGGAGTGACGATATCAATAACATCTACATTATTCAGTAATTCAGCATAGTCCTCAAAGCAAGAATAACTAAATTCTACTTCGATCTTCTTTGCGTGAGTCTGATCTGTATCGTGAAATCCTATAAGTTTATATTTCTTTGATTCGTTGAGCAACCTCAGATGAATTTTTCCGAGATGTCCTGCGCCCAAAACACCAACTTTTAGCATAAATTATATGGTTTTACACAAAAGTAACGTTTCTTTTTAAGCTAACTGTGAGCATAGGCTTTTTATAAGATTTCTTTTAAAAACTCCTAAACTAATAATAGCCTCCTGAATGAATGTATCCAACATTTTTTTCTAATTTTGCTATTATTATATTTTAAATATAAAAGCTTGGAAGACAGTTATAGACAGCAAGGAAAACGCAAATTTCTAGTAGAATTGGTCCGAGAAAAGGGAATTAAAGATGAAAAAGTTCTTCAGGCGCTAAATGAAATTCCTAGGCATCTATTTATGGACAGCAGTTTTGAAGATCATGCTTACCAAGATAAGGCTTTCCCTATCGCTGCCGGACAAACAATCTCTCAGCCGTTTACTGTTGCTTTTCAGACTGAGCTTTTGCAGGTAGAACGTGGTGATCTAATTTTGGAAGTGGGGACGGGTAGTGGTTACCAAACCGCCGTTTTATGCGAACTGGGAGCAAAAGTATATACCATAGAAAGACAACAAAAACTGTATAAGAAAACTAAAAACTTTCTTCAAAAACTAGGCTACAGACCCAAATTTATGAGTTTTGGAGATGGTTACAAAGGTTTGCCAGAGTACGCCCCTTTCGATAAAATTATAGTGACTGCTGGGGCGCCTTTTATACCAAAACCTTTAATGTCTCAATTAAAAATTGGAGGTAGACTTGTAATTCCCGTTGGGGAAGATCCGCAAATCATGACTTTATTGAAAAGGACTTCTGCTAAAAGCTTTCAAAAAGAAACCTTTGGCGAATGTCGTTTTGTGCCACTCTTGGAGGATAAAAATTAGGGATTCCCTTAAAATTGATCCAGTAGTTTAAGTCCGAAAACCAAAGCTCCACTTTGCCAACCCCCTTGATAAGGTTTAACGTAATCGATTCTAAAAAATCGAAATTGACCAAAGCCAACATTGTCTAAACCTACTGAAAATTCTGAATAAGGTTTATGAGAGTCCGTAAATAAACTTTTAGCGCCTACGACCATATTGAAATTCAGCTGATTGAGAAGCGGAATCTTATTTAGTAGAAATCCCTTAAAATTATGCTCTAAATGAATATCTGCATAATCTGAGTTGGTAGACAGTTCATAATAGGGCAGTAAGTTGAATTGGTTAAGATAACTATCTGAGGTTCCTATTCGAGTTTGATTTCCGTTGAAATGCTTAAAATCTAAAAAGGAGATGTTTTCTGCATTGAAAAATAAACCACCGTTAAGACTATAAGCCAGTTCTCCAAACCTAGAAATCGTTTTGGTTTGAGTGAGTTTTGCTTTTACGACATCAAAATTAAAATCACTTATATCTGAAGCAAAGCCCTTCTCATAAGCAAAGCTAAATACAGGAAATTTATTACTAAAGGTGTCGTATTTCCCATTAGGCGTTAGCACATATTTTTGATTAAAATTTATACGTCCTGCAATTCTTAACTTACCAATAGTATGGGAAGGGAAGAATTGAGATCCAAAAGCTTCAGGCGCTAGAGGATTATTGGAGGTGAAGCCACCGTTTTTATTTTCAATAATTGGTGAATTCGTAGAATTGATAAGAGAACGTCTTCTTTCAAAACCCAATTCAGCACTGAGTCGAAAGCCATTAAACACGTCTTGACTATAAGTGGCTTTGCCAAAGATCCTTTCGTATAACTTAAGGTAATTACGCTCAAAAAATACTGAAGTCATGGAGGATAATCTTTCGTTGATTGGATTGGTAGAATTGATTTCCTCAGCTTTGACACCAACAGAAATAATCAAAAAAGGTTTTGAAAAATTATTGAATTTTTTCTTAAAAGTAAAGCTAGGTCTCAGAGTTTCGTCAGAGAATCCATAATCTAAATCAGATCGAATTTCCCAATAGGTTCTAAAGGTCCCAGCAGTATCTTTTTGTCTGAAGTAAACTCCTGATTTAATATTAAATCCCTGTACGGTGTTATAATTAAGATCTGTTAAGCCAGTGAATCCAGCTTCTTGATTGGTTGTTGAATTTTGCCAAGAGTAGCCAAATAAAGGATCTGTTACTTTGAAGGTGTTACGTACTATATCTATTGAATCTTTATAAGGTTGAGAGTTTTTTAGGATTTGTAGGCTGTCTTTAAAGGTGTAATCTTCTCGTTCTAAACTAGTAAGAGGAACAGGCCTGTTTTGTTCCCAGAACAAATTGTTCTTGGTATTTGCCTCCTCATCGAAGGTAATAATGGCATTCGAGAAATCCTTTTTGGTCAACTGAGGGTTGAACTCATAGTCTTTATAAGAAGCTACAAAATTACCGCCTCCAGAAATTCCTAAAATCCCCCAACTAAAAGAAATATCTTGGGAAATAAGAGTCCAGAATTTATACTCCTCGCTATAGTTGAAGGTTTGTTTGAGATTGAGTTCTTCCACCACCTCGACTTGAAGTGATTTGCCAGTCGTCATAAGGTCAACACCGTAAATTTCCCAAGTATCTTCTAGGATATAAATATATCCGCTAAATACAGCATCGTTAGGTCTCTTAGGTATAACTTTTATTTTATTGATCAGAAATTTATCATTTTCATAAAAAGTTCCTTCCAGCTCATAGTTGTAATATTGCATAGCAAAGTTAGCAATTGGAGAGACCAGATTTTTGCCTAAGTCGATGGTATTTTCGTAAAACGAGAAGTTAAAATCTTCTGCAGAATTAAAGCTAAATCCGTTATCGTTTCCACTAACTTTGGAAGCGATGATGTTTTCTTTAAAACGGTTTGGCGCTTTGTATGAAATCTTTGAAAAGGTTTCACTAAGGTAGACTACGCCGCTTCGGGTGGAATCCAAACCACCCCCTAAGTCACCAACTTCTTGGCCTAATATTTTTTCTGGGGCATTTTCAATTTTCCAGAGGCCTTTGGAATAGAAATCAGCTTTATACTCTTGAATTTTAGATAGGTTTTTCTTTCTATTTTCCACGGCATTGCGGATAATAGAATAGGCAGGATCTTCATTATTGGTAATAAAAACATCATCTAAGCTCGTCACCTTTTCTGTTAATTGTATAGTGATGGTATCGGTAGAGGTTTCTATCTTTCTTTTTTTGGTTTGAAACCCCAAAAATTTAAAAATGAGATAAGACTCTTTAGTTTGCTCAACCTTTAATTTGAACTCACCATTGGCATTGGTAGTGGTTCCATTGAAGGTGCCTTCATCATAAACATTTACATTTTGTAAAGGATGACCGATGCTATCAGTCACTTTTCCTGTAATTTGAGAATGACTAGTTAAAAAAGACAGCACTAAAAAAACAAGTAGACATGGAGGCTTCATAAATTAAATATAAGATAGAGAACCTATGTATTAAAGGTTTTGTTGATTCTGTTGAGTTTTCTTTTGGTATCACGATCCTTTATAGTTTCGCGTTTATCATGAAGCTTTTTACCTTTAGACAAGGCGATCTGCAATTTTGCAAAGCCTCTATCGTTAAGAAACAAGCGCAAAGGAATAATAGTAAGACCGCTGTTTTTGACTTCTTTGAGAAGTTTTTTCAGCTCTTTTTTATTGAGTAAAAGTTTCCTGGCGTTTTTTGGCTTATGGTTAAAATGGGTTGCATGGGAATATTCTTGAACATCCATATTAATCACAAATAATTCTCCCTGCTCATTGAATTCACAAAAACTTTCAGTGATTGTGGCTTTTCCTTCCCGGATAGATTTGATTTCGGTGCCAGCTAATACAATTCCAGCTGTATATTTGTCCAGAATTTCATATTGAAATCTGGCTTTTTTATTTTTTATATTGATTTTGTTTTTAACCATAGAACTAAAATATATAGTCCAAAAATAAGACTTTTGAAAGGAAAGCTAGAATTAACGACAGTGTTTATATTTAAATTAATAATGATATGAAGTATTTAATTGGATTCATCTTACTGAGTATGCTAGGATGTCAAAAATCTGAACAAAAAACGATTGAACCTTCAGAGGTTATAGAGAAAGCTATTGAGTTTTCTGGTAAATCAAAACTTAATGAGAATGTATTAAGGTTCAAATTTAGAGACTATTCTTATAAAGCGATGCCGACCTGTGAAGGACTTCAGTTTGAAAGACTTTCGACAACTTCACCAACAAGAGATGTTGTAAAAAATGGAGAATTGACGCGTTTTTATCAAGATTCTATTGTAAAGTTGGCGGATACCACTGCATTTTCTTATTATGAATCTGTTAATTCTGTCCACTATTTTACTCAGCTACCTCTTCGTTTGAAAGATGCTGCTGTACGCCCCTCTTATTTAGGCGAAGAAGAAATCAACGCCAAGGCTTATCATAAATTGAAGGTTAAATTTACAGAAAATGATGGTGGAGAGGATTTTGAAGATGCTTACATCTATTGGTTCGACACCTCAGACTTTTCAATGGATTTTATAGCTTATAGCTTTTTAGTCAATGGAGGTGGATTGCGCTTCAGAAAAGCGATTAACCAAAGGACGGTTGATGGTGTTGTTTTTCAGGATTATGAAAATTACACGCCCAAAGGGACTTCTCAAAAATTAGAAGATCTAGGTCAGTTTTGGGAAAAAGGAGATTTAGAACTTCTCTCTAAAATCGAAAATGAAAATGTTATTTTAGAGCCTTCTGCCCTTAATTGTAACTAAATTCTTTTGGAACTTTAAGCTGAATCAAAGTGTCTTTTAAATATAAATCTTTATCGATTTCCATTTTGAAGAAGATATCATAGGTGTTTTCTTCCAGGTCATCATATACCGATTCTGAAAGAATTTCATTCATGAATCTAGGACTTGTGTTGCTGTGTCCTAGGACTAATACTTTTTTGCCGTAGGTTGCTTTCCAGAATTCAGCATCAAATAAGGTATCCTTTCCAGCAGTATAGCTTTTGATGTTCCCTTTAAATTGGTGTAGTGTAGGGATGATGGTTTGAAGGGTTCTACCGTAATCTGTAGAATAGAACATGTCTAAGGACTTATCTTTAAAATAAGTTACCAAAAAATTTGCTCTGCGAATCCCTTCCTCTGTAAGTTGAGGGTCTCTATTCTCTTTATCTGTAGTATCTTTTTCAGCATGTCTTACAAAATAATAAGTGGTCTTTTGAGCGTCTAAGCCTTCTGGAATATCAAATTGAAAATCTTTATTTTTTGATGGACTCTCTTGGCATGACAGGCAAAGCATCGCAACACTCAAAATTAAATAATGAAATGTTTTCATTGGACTTGTTTTAGTTCTAATAAAATAATTTGATTTAATTGTGTGCCAAATTTATTGAAATTATTATCAGAAACGACAATAAGCGAAGGATTCCCATTAGAGAGTATTGGTCCAAAGCATAACCCCTCTAAATTATCGACAATACCTTCAGTTAATTTTCTTTTGATCGACTTAAAGTCGAACACTAAACTCTTCTCTGCATAAATAATATCCCCTGTAGCGGCTTCTAGTTCTACTATGTCGTGAATGTCTGTTGCTTTACTCACATCTACCAGATACAACTTCACTCTGTTGCCTTGGCTTTTGTGACCTGCAGAATAGGAGCGTTCTAGGACCAAAAAAGTATTTTGACTAATTTGTAAAATCTCTGTAAGACCATTGATGGAAAAAGGAAGCAATGGAATTTTGGTAATCCTATCCAAATCCATGGCATATTGGCGGGTGACTTTTTTTGCCTTATGATCAAAGAAACTCAATCGAATAGGGGAGTTGGTGTTATATAGTTTTGGTGTTTTACCATCTTTTTCTAAGGGTAATTCGTTAGCAAACCAAAATCCGGAAGAATTTATGCCGTTCGATAGGCCTTCGAAAACACCATTATGACGAGGTTGGTTATTTCCCTTGACCAGAAAATAATCAGGTAACGAATAACTTTCAATAAATTCTGCCGTCTTGCTTACTTTAAAAATTCTTGGCGATAAACCGAAATTGATACTTCCTTCTGTAGAAATTAAATACCCATCTCCATCATATCTGATGGACTCCATATCCAATGCATTTTTTTCAAAGAAAGTATTGTTTTGTAGTCTAGTAACCGACTTGAATGTGATGGTGTCCACTTGAAACCCCTTCAGTTGTAATCTTGCTCTAAAAATCAGTGGGTTGGAAGGCGAATCATTTACCATAAGAAGTTCACCTTTAGTATAATCTACTCCTGAGACTCCACCATAGATTTCATTTTGAAATTTGAAATTTGCAGGAATAATGTATTCATCTAAAAATTGAACGTCATATAATTTGTCATCCAAGGCCCTAGTGGTACTGCAACTCGTTATTAAAAATATTAAAGCACTTAAGTTTAAAAATTTAATCAAATGTTGGGATGTCAACATAAAAAATGGAATTGTCTGTTATGTTTGGGCAAATTATAAAAACTTATCATTAAAAACTTAGATCAATTAGAGATAAAATGTAGAGAGAGTAAGGGTGAATTGAAACAAAAATATGAAATGCATATTATAGATAATAATTTATAATATGCTGAGGCTAAGTTTGAAGAAAGGCTTGACAAACTTCAAGCTAAAACAGCAAATACTAAGGAAGAGTTAGAGAAGGAAATCAATGAATTGTATTCTAACTTCTATTAAATTAAAAATCCCTGTTATGATATCATAACAGGGGTTTTTAATTTATTTATTTACTATGTCTATAAGCTCAACCTCAAACTTTAAAATTGAATTTGGAGGAATTGGCCCTGTCTGTCTTGGGCCGTAAGCTAATTCTGATGGAATGACAAGTTCTGCCTTTTCACCAGTCTTTAAAAGCATTATCCCTTCGTCCCATCCTCTAATCACACGGCCAGTTCCTACAGGAAATTCTATAGGTTGGTTTCTGTCTAAAGAAGAATCGAATTTGGTTCCATCTAGAAGATAGCCTGTGTAGTGTACACTTACCATATCTTTAGCCTTTGGAGATGTTCCGTTTGGATTTTTTTCAGTAATCAAGTAGCGTAATCCGCTATCGGTGACATCAAAGCCCTCACTAGCTTCTTCAAGTACAGCTTTTCTTGCAACTTCTTCCTCGACTTTGGCTACTTTGGCTTTCTCAGCACCAGTAGTAAAAGCGTTTACAGCATCAAAATTTTTGGCATCGCTTCCTTTTCTTATGATATTAACTGTTTCAATAACGATATCTTCAACAGGTTTGTCACCAGGCTTTTTAGTCTCTACTTTTCCTATGCTATCTACGACTTCCATTCCGACTACCAATTCTCCAAAAACACTATGTTTCCCATCTAAATGTGGAGTAGGAACAAGAGTGATAAAAAATTGACTTCCGTTAGTATCTGCTCCAGCATTGGCCATAGATAAAACTCCTTTTTTATGGGTTAAAACAGAATCAATCTCATCTGCAAATTCGTATTCTGGTCCTCCTTGGCCAGTACCAAGTGGATCACCTCCTTGGATCATAAATTTATCGATCACTCTATGGAAAATAATACTATCATAAAATTTTTGATCTTGATATTCTTCATCGACCAATGGATGTTCGCCCTCTGCTAAGGCAACAAAATTTCCAACAGTCATAGGGACTTTGTCATAATGGAGTTCTGTGACAAAATCTCCCATAGAGGTTTGGAATTCAGCATACAATCCATCTTCTAAATCTGGGTATTGGGAAGAACAGCTAAAAAGCAGTATTCCAACTAATGCAGCAAATGATAATCTTAAAGTTCTCATGTTATTCAGTTTTTGGTTTTATTTTATTTAAAGTTACAGTAGATTTTAAAGCGACGTGGGTCCCGATCTTATCATTATCGCCATAGTAGCCATAAGCTTGGTGGGAAGGGAATAAAAAAGTAACCGTCTCTCCTTCTTTCATTAACTTTAAGCCTTGACGCAAGCCTGTAAAAATTTCTTCTTTGTCTATTGTGTAAGCGCGTTCCCCAAGTTCTACTCTAGAATATATGGTGTCACCTTGTAGCGTTAATAGGTTATAATTAAATTCAACCTCATCTCCAAAACTTGGTGTGATACTATCCGTTTTGTTTTCTAAATTATAGAAATACCAAAATCCATCGGCAGAACTGATGTACTTATTAGTAGAGTCTGCGTCTATAATCTCCTTAATGTAGGATTCTTCCTTTTTGACTATAGCTTTATTAAGCTTTAAAGATTTTGTTGTAAAACTTTTTGAAGCTCTTGAAACAGGCTTTCTAGGTTCAGGTGATTTACAACCACAAATCATGCAAAAACATAATATCACATATAAGAGGCTCTTCATGATAGGTCTTCTTTATAGAGTTTCAATGTAGTTTCAAATTTTGCTAAGGTAGATTTTAAATCTAAATCGCTTTTACCTCCTGCTGCATTATTGTGTCCACCACCGCTAAAATGTTTTCTAGCAAAGGCATTAACGTTAAAGTCACCAATTGATCTTAATGATATTTTAATAATATTTTCAGCTTTATTTTCAATAAATATAACTGCAAACTTAATACCTTTTATCGATAAGCCATAATTCACAAAACCTTCTGTATCTCCTTTTTTGAAGTGATTTGAATTTAAATCCTCTTGAGATAGAAAGATATAGGCCGTATTTAACTCTTCAACGACTTTAAGGTTATTGAGAGCTACTCCCAAAAGGTGAAGTCGGCTTATGTTGTTATTGTCATAGATATGTTGATGGATCTGACTGTTATCAGCGCCAGCATCTATCAAGTTTGCAATAATTCTATGTGTCTCACTAGTTGTAGATGGAAACCTGAAGGACCCTGTATCTGTCATAATTCCAGTATATAAACAACTGGCCACATCAGCGCTTAGTGAGGTGTTTGGATATTGAGAAGTGATAAATTCATAAACCAATTCGCAAGTAGAGGCGATTTGAGTGTTTACTAGCATATAGTCTGCATAGTCTGATGGTTCTTGATGGTGGTCTATCATCACAAACGTGGCTTTCAAGTCCATTAGGAAATCCCCTAAACCTCCAACTCTATTTAAGTGATTAAAATCCAGTGTAAAAATAAAATCTGAAGCTTCTAACCTAGCTTTACATTCTGCTTCTTTGGAGTCGTAACACAGAATGTCTTGATTATTTGGTAACCATTTTAAAAAATATGGATAATTGTTTGGCATGATGACTTGAGAGGGAATCTCAAGTTGTTTAAGAAACAGATGCAAGGCCAATGAAGACCCTAAGGCATCTCCATCTGGATTCTTATGACTAATAATACTGATTTTGGAAGTGGGATTCAGTTGATCTTTTAAGCCTTCCAATGTGTTTTTTCTCATAGATTTCAAATGTACAAATTCTTAATAATGAAGTAACACAGGAATCTCTAGTTTTGGAAAAAATATAATGATGAAAAAAATACATTGGATTATTACTTTATCAGTGATCTTGTTTGCATCGTGTAAACCGAACACCAGTGATAAAAAAACAGAAAGCGAACGTATTGAAATTCAACCTAAAACCTTTAGAATAGCCATTGGCAGTTGCAATCGTCAAAATCTACCGCAAGAGTATTGGTCTATTATAGAGAAAGATTCGGCAGATATCTTTGTGTGGGGTGGGGATAATATTTACGCAGACACGCCAGACATGGAACTTATGGGAGAAAAATACGACAGCATAAAGTCAGATCCCTATTATCAATCTTTTATACAGAGCTTACCAAATGCCCCTTTAGGAGTTTGGGATGACCATGACTACGGCAAAAACGATGCGGGTAAAGAATGGCCTTACAAAGATGAGGCAAAAGAACTTTTTTTAGATTTTTTGGATATCGATTCAACCCAAGCTATGGCCAATAGAAACGGAACTTATTATTCTAAAGTTATTGCTTTAGATAACAAATCCATTAAATTTTACATGCTAGATAGTCGATACTTTAGAGATGGATTGGTCAAGGCTGAGGTGCCTGGTAAAAGATATCAACCGCATACCTCTAAAGATTCTTCGCTTTTAGGCGAGCAACAATGGCGATGGCTAGAGAATGAGTTTAAAAGTTCGAAGGCTAATTTTAATATTATCGTGAGCAGCATTCAGTTTTTATCCAGCGAGCATGGCTTTGAAACGTGGGGTAACTTCCCGAATGAAATTGAAAAAATGCAAAACTTATGGCTCGAGTATCCCCTTCAGAATATTTTTCTTTTAAGTGGTGATAGGCATATTTCAGAGTTTTCTCAAAAGAAAATTGACGGTCTAGCTTATCCTTTTACCGACTTTACGTCCAGTGGTCTAACGCACTCTTATAGTACTTATAGTGGTGAGCCTAATCAATATAGAGTAGGCGAGGTTGTTGCACAAACAAGCTATGGTATTATAGATCTAAACTTGGTCACTGAAGAAGCTGAACTGAGAATTAAATCTACAACAGATGGACATACAATTAGAGAACTGCACCTAGACTTCTAATGTTAACAAATGATTTGTATATCTTTTGAAATGATTACTTTTGCACAAAAATAAAATAAATTACAATGGCAGGAACTAAAACATTCACTATGCTTAAGCCAGATGCAATATCTAAAGGCTATATTGGTGATATCCTTAAACAAATTACAGGCTCAGGTTTTAAAATTGTAGCGCTTAAAATGACGCACATGACCACAAATGATGCTAAAGCTTTTTATGAAGTTCATAAAGAACGTCCTTTTTACGGTGAGCTTGTAGAATATATGACCAGTGGCCCAGTTGTTTCAGCAGTTCTTGAAAAAGAAAATGCTGTAGATGATTTTAGAACCTTAATTGGGGCGACTAATCCTGAAGAAGCTGCTGAAGGTACGATTCGTAAAAACTATGCGACGTCTATAAGCGAAAATGCAATTCACGGAAGTGATAGTGATGAAAACGCTACGATTGAAAGCAATTTTCATTTTGCAGGAAGAGAGCAATTCTAATACGTTATATGTGTTGATTAAAAAAGGGCTGTTTCGAAAGAAACAGCCTTTTTTAATCGTCGTTATGTAGTTGCTTATTTAGCAATATTAATAGCTCTAGTCTCCCTAATAACCGTAATCTTCACCTGACCTGGGTAGGTCATATCAGTTTGAATCTTTTGTGAAATTTCAAACGAAAGGGCAGAAGCTTTTTCGTCGTTTACCTTTTCACTTTCCACAATAACCCTCAATTCTCTACCTGCTTGTATAGCGTAAGCTTTTTTAACCCCTCCAAATCCAAAGGCAATTTCTTCAAGATCTTTTAGACGCTTTACGTAAGAGTCTAAAACTTGGCGTCTAGCTCCTGGTCTAGCTCCACTTATGGCATCACACACCTGTACAATGGGGGAGAGAAGGGAAGTCATTTCTATCTCGTCGTGGTGAGCACCAATGGCATTACAAATTTCTGGTTTCTCTCCAAATTTTTCTGCCAATTGCATTCCTAATATAGCGTGAGGAAGTTCTGTTTCTGTTTCGGGTACTTTACCGATGTCATGAAGAAGACCTGCACGTTTGGCTAGTTTCGGGTTAAGCCCAAGTTCTGAAGCCATAATGCCACAAAGCTTAGCGACTTCTCTAGAGTGTTGGAGTAAATTTTGACCATAAGAAGATCTATATTTCATTCGGCCTACCATCTTCACCAGTTCTGGGTGTAAACCATGTATGCCTAAATCAATAATAGTTCGTTTCCCTATATCTATAATTTCTTCGTCTATCGACTTTCTTGTTTTCTTTACGACTTCTTCGATTCTGGCAGGATGAATTCTACCATCGGTTACCAATTTGTGTAAAGAGAGTCTAGCTATTTCACGACGTATGGAGTCAAAACAAGATAAAATAATAGCTTCTGGAGTATCATCAACAATTATTTCTACACCAGTTGCAGCTTCAATTGCCCTAATATTTCTTCCTTCACGACCAATAATTCTACCTTTAACATCGTCGCTCTCAAGGTTAAAGACTGAAACGCAGTTGTCTATAGCTTCTTCCGTTCCCACCCTTTGGATAGTGTTAATGACAATTTTCTTGGCCTCTTGTTGAGCGGTGAGTTTAGCTTCTTCTACAGTGTCTTGAATCATTTGCATCGATTCAGCTTTTGCGGTTTCTTTAAGAGATTCCATCAGTTGGGCTTTTGCATCTTCAGCGCTAAGGCCACTTACCACTTCTAGTTGATTGATTTTACGTTGTAGAATCATATCGATTTCTTCCTGCCTTTTCTCTAGGTATTCAGTTCGATAGGAGTAATCTTTAAGTTTTTCTTCAACTTCAGCATTTATTTTTTTAGCTTTAGAGAGCTCATTAGAAATTTGAGATTCTTTGTCTTTCGTTCTTTTTTCAGCTTCATTAATTTTCTGATCTCTAGAAAGAATCACTTTCTCATGTTCAGATTTAAGCTCTATAAATTTTTCTTTAGCCTGAAGGATTTTGTCTCTTTTGAGATTTACCCCTTCTTTCTCAGCCTCTTTTAAGAGTTTTTCAGCTTCTTTTTCAGCAGTTTTTAAAGTCCCTGTTGCACTTTTACTATCTATGGATTTTGATAATAAAAATCCTATGATAAGGCCAGCTATAGCTGCTATTATAATAAATGTTATATCCATAATTATATATAAAAAAAAAGCCTGTACTAGCCTAGTTTTGTATAAAACTCCGTGTAAACAGGTTTAGGGATACCCAGCTGATCAAGGATCCGCTGCACCGAAGTGGCGGCTTGCTTTAGCAACTGAAACTCACCCTTTTTAAATAGTAAATGTTGAGTTTATCAAAAAGGTACGACTAATACAGGCAATGTCGATTTAGTAATGAACGTTAGTTTAACTGATCTTTTATCATCTCACTCAGTTCTACAAGCTTTGTTTCAGCTTCTTGTAATTCTGAAGTAGAGGACAATTGATTTTGTTCAATTTCAGCAGCAAATTGTAAAGCACTCATCGCCAAGACATCTTGTTTGTCTCTTACTGCATAATCTTGTTCAAATTTCTTAATAACTACATTTATTCGTTTGGCCGCTTTTCTTAATCCTTCTTCCTGTTCAGGTCTTATATTGAGTGGATAAACTCTATCAGCAATCGATAATTTTATTTTTAGTTTATCTCCCATTTTATTCAGCCAATTGAATAATGCAACTATCTATTTCTTTAATTAAACTATTTATTTTTAGTTTTGTTTCTCTTTTGTACTCGGTACTGCCTAGCAGTGCATTAGCTGTTCTAAGTGTTTTATTTTCTTTTTGAAGTATCTCTATTTTTGAATTTAATTCAGAAATAGAGATGCTTTCAGAATCAAATTGGGTAGCTAAAGCCTTATATTTAACTTTTAAACCCTGATGTTCAAAGATTAATTTTTTTAAATTATCTTCTAAAAATCTGATGCTTTCTACCAATTTACTCATCTACAATCTTCGCATTGCTATAAAGCAAATTTAGCATCAATTAATGAATAAGGCAACCCTCTTGGCTAAAAATTCAAAATCAATTTCCAGACTAGATTCAATTCACATGAATTAAATTTGCTTAAAATTATAAAATGACCTCAGAATTTATTTTTTATCTCATTGTTGGTGTTCTGGTTTTTAATTTCATTCTGGAAACATCCCTAGATTGCTTAAACGCCTCTAGATTTGATGCTCAGCTTTCTGAAGGCTTAAGAAATTTATACGACAAAGAGGATTACTTAAAGTCACAAGCCTATAAAAAAGAGAAATTTAAGTTCGGAACCCTACAGTCTATTTTATCTATTACTTTAATTCTGGTTTTTCTAAGCTTTGAAGGTTTTGGATTTGTTAATGAAATCGCTCACCGTCTTTTTGATAATCCCACTTTAGTTTCGCTTTCTTTTTTATTCATCCTCTTTTTAGGTGGTGAACTTATAAGTGCTCCATTCGACTACTACTTCACCTTTAGAATCGAAGAGCGCTATGGATTCAATACTTCTACTCAGCGCCTATTTTGGTTGGATAAGCTAAAGTCCCTCTTTATTGCGTTAGCTTTAGGAGGAATTATCTTAGGTCTAATCTTAATAATTTATTCTGCCGTAGGTTCCGATTTCTGGTGGTACGCTTGGATTTTAATTGCGTTATTTTCTTTTTTTATGAATATGTTCTATGCTAAACTTATAGTTCCCTTATTTAATAAACAAACTCCGCTTGAAGAAGGAGAGCTAAGGTCGCAAATCCAAGATTATGCTTCTTCTATGAATTTTAATTTGAAAAATATCTTTGTAATCGACGGTTCTAAGAGAAGTCAGAAAGCCAATGCTTACTTTTCAGGATTTGGAAATGAAAAACGAATCACACTATTTGATACTTTAATTAAGGACCTTGACATCAAAGAAATTGTGGCTGTTCTAGCTCATGAAGTTGGACATTATAAAAAGCATCACATCATTTTAAATCTTTTTGTGTCTTTAATTTCTACAGGATTCATGCTTTGGATATTTTCTTTTTTTATAGAAGAGCCTGTTTTATCTCAAGCTCTAGGTATTGAGTTGCCGAGCTTTCATGTAGGTTTAGTCGTTTTTAGTTTTTTATATGCTCCTATTTCCCTAGTGACTGGCTTATTGACAAATTACCTGTCCCGAGTTTTTGAATTTCAGGCAGATGATTTTGCCGGCTCTACCTATTCAGGAGACCACTTAAGTTCTGCTTTAAGAAAGTTGTCTAAGAAAAGTCTCAGCAATTTAACCCCTCATCCAGCTTATGTGTTTTTTCATTTTTCACATCCTTCTTTGAAAGAAAGATTGAGAAATTTAAAAAATAAATCGTAATTTTATTTTAATAAGAGCCAAAAATTATGGAGATCACCGATGCTTATTTAGCGCAAGAAAGCAAAGAAATTGCCAAAGAATATAAAGAGCTTTTACGTATTAGCTACAGGACTTTAAGTTCTGAAGATAAAAGACTAATCCGAAAAGCTTTTGAAACAGCAGTTGAGGCCCACAAAGATCAGCGTCGAAAATCGGGGGAGGCTTATATATTTCACCCTATAGCTGTTGCCAAAATTGTAGCCCATGAAATAGGGCTAGATGCGACCTCTATAGCCTCTGCTTTGCTTCATGATGTAGTGGAAGACACAAAGTACTCTCTTACAGATATCGAGCAAATGTTTGGGGAGGTTGTGGCTAGAATCGTTGATGGATTGACTAAGATTTCCAGTCTTAAAAAAGATGGCGACATCTCTATGCAAGCAGAAAACTTTAGGAAAATGTTGCTGACTTTGAATGATGATATTCGTGTCATCATTATAAAAATTGCAGATCGACTTCATAATATGCAAACCATGGATGCTATGCGTCCAGATAAGCAGGTTAAAATTGCCAGTGAAACCTTATTTATTTATGCGCCTCTGGCTCACAGAATTGGGCTGTATAATATCAAAACTCAACTTGAAGATTTAAGTTTAAAATATACTGAGCCTGAAGTTTATCATGATATAAATGATAAAATCAAGGAAAGTAAAGAACAACAAGATCAATATATACATGACTTTTCCAAGATTGTTTTAGCTGCTTTAGAAAAGGAAGATTTAGAAGTAGAGGTAAAAGGAAGGCCAAAGTCTATTTACTCTATTCGAAAAAAGATAGTAAACCAGAATATTTCTTTCGAAGAAATTTACGATAAGTTTGCCATCAGAATTATTTATAATTCTGATCCAGAAAATGAAAAATTTATAGCTTGGAAGATATATTCTATAGTTACAGACTATTTTAGGCCTAATCCAACTCGACTACGGGATTGGATTTCTTCTCCAAAGACCACGGGTTATGAAGCTCTCCACATCACCATTATGGGGCCGAAAGGAAAATGGATAGAGGTGCAAATTAGGAGTGAGCGTATGAATGAAATCGCAGAAAAAGGGTATGCTGCTCATTATAAGTATAAACATAAAAGTGAAGCACAAGATCAAGATGAGCAAGGCTTAGACTTATGGCTTAATAGATTACAAGAGGCATTAGAGAATAATGAAATGAATGCTGTCGATTTTGTGGAGCAGTTTAAACTCAACCTATACTCCAAAGAAATATTTGTGTTCACCCCTCAAGGTGATCTTAAATCCTTACCCAAAGGGTCTACAGTTCTCGATTTTGCCTTTGCCATCCATACCGACATCGGCTACACAACCCGTGGAGCCAAAGTTAATGGAAAGATTGTGGCCTTAAGTCGTGTCTTAAAAAGTGGTGATCAGGTAGAAATAATTACATCTTCAACTGCTAAGCCTACCAAAAACTGGTTGGATTACGCCACTACCGCCAGAGCGAGAACCAAGATCAAGTCTGCCTTACGAGAAAAACGCAAGCTAGTTGCTGAAGAAGGGAAAGAAATTTTAAGACGAAAACTGAAGTCTCAGCGTATAAGTCTCAACGAAAGAACCATTAACGAAATGGTTGTTTTCTTTAAATTAAAAACAAGTCTAGACTTGTTCTATAGAGTAGGCATTGGGGCTATAGATAACAAACAAATTAAGGATTTTGCATCTTCCAGAAGTAACGCTTTGTTATCGTTTTTCAAAAATAAAATACGACGTTCACCACAAAAAGATAGTTCAATAGACCAAAATGATATATCGAGTAATTACGATCAACTTGTCTTTGGAGATGATGAGCAAAAGCTAGACTATAAACTATCAGCTTGTTGTAATCCAATACCAGGAGATGAAGTTTTTGGCTTTACAACCATTAAAGAGGGGATTAAAGTTCATAAGAAGAACTGTCCAAATGCTATTCAACTTCAGAGTAATTATGCTTACAGAATACTTAAGGCCAAATGGATAGACTCCAGTCAAGAAGAATTTAGTGCCACACTTAAACTCACTGGAATAGACGATCTTGGTCTAGTAAGTATGATTACAAATGAGATTTCAAAAAATCTTCACGTCAATATTCTCAGTATTAGTTTTACAAGTAACGATTGCATTTTTGAAGGAAAAATGGTTGTAAAAGTTAAGAATATATCTATATTAAATAAACTTATCGAAAGATTAGAAAAAATCGATGGAATCGATAAGGTTAAGCGTCAATAAAAGTCTATTTTTGTAAATATGATAAATAAAGAGAATTTAAAAAACGATTTAGCGGTTGTAAAAAGCGTTTTTACTAAATTTTTAGAAAATAATGGTCATCGTAAAACTCCAGAACGATTTGCTATCCTTCAGGAAATTTACGAAAGTGACGATCATTTTGATATTGAGTCTTTATATATTAAAATGAAAACTAAAAACTATAGAGTCAGTAGAGCAACTTTATACAATACTATAGATTTACTTTTGGATTGTGGACTTGTGAGAAAGCACCAATTTGGTAAAAATCAAGCGCAATACGAAAAATCTTACTTCGATAAACAGCATGATCATGTGATCTTATCAGATACAGGTGAAGTTATTGAATTTTGCGATCCAAGGATTGAATCTATTAAAAAAACCATTGAAGAGGTGTTTGATATTTCAATAGAACGCCATTCATTATATTTCTATGGAACAAAAAACCAATCAAAGACAGATTAAGATATGGCAGTAGACTTACTACTAGGACTTCAATGGGGAGATGAAGGCAAAGGCAAAATTGTAGATTATCTTACCAAAAATTATAATATTATAGCAAGATTTCAAGGAGGTCCAAATGCTGGGCATACTCTGGAGTTTGACGGTATCAAGCACGTACTCCATACAATTCCTTCTGGAATTTTCCATAAAGAGGCCATAAACGTCGTGGGTAACGGAGTTGTTATCGACCCTGTTATTTTTCAAAAAGAGTTGACTGCTTTATCAAAATTCAATATTGATTTTAAGAAAAACCTTTTAATTTCTAGGAAAGCTCATATCATTCTTCCTACACACAGACTTCTAGATGCAGCTTCTGAAACGTCCAAGGGGAAAGCTAAAATTGGTTCAACTCTTAAAGGAATTGGTCCAACCTACATGGATAAAACAGGTCGTAATGGTATACGAATTGGAGATTTGGAATTGGACTCTTGGAAAGACAAGTACAGACAGTTAGCCAATAAGCATCAAGATCTTATTGAATTTTACAATGTAGATGTACAATACGATTTAAAGGAACTAGAGCATGAATTTTTTGAAGCTGTAGAGGCTATCAAATTACTTACTTTCATAGATTCTGAAGACTATTTACACAATGCACAAACCAATAATCAAACTATTTTGGCTGAAGGTGCTCAGGGGTCCTTACTAGATATTGATTTTGGAACTTACCCATTCGTCACATCATCCAACACAACTGCTGCTGGAGCTTGCACAGGTTTGGGTATTGCACCTAATAAAATCAAGGACGTATATGGAATATTTAAAGCTTATACTACTCGAGTAGGAAGTGGTCCTTTCCCTACTGAACTCTTTGATGCAGATGGTGCTAGAATGGCTAAAGTTGGAAACGAATTTGGAGCTACAACAGGTAGGCCAAGACGTTGTGGGTGGTTAGATCTTGTAGCCTTGAAATATGCTGTTCAAGTTAATGGTGTGACTGAACTTATTATGATGAAGGCCGATGTTTTAAGTGGTTTTAAAACCTTAAAAATCTGTACCGCTTATAATTACAAAGGAAAAGAAATTTCACACCTGCCTTTCAATATAGAGCCAGAAAATGTGACTCCGATCTATAAGTCATTTAAAGGATGGCAAGCGGATATTTCATCTGGAGATAATTTTGAAAAATTACCACAAACCTTGAAAGATTATGTGGCCTTTATCGAAGAAAGTGTTGGGGTTAAAATAAGCATAGTTTCTGTGGGACCAGACCGAACTGAGACCATTTTGCGCTAATTCTTTTGTTTTAAGGTGTATAAGTAAAATACTTTTCGTCTATCATGTCTTCGGTTATCAGCAGCCTTAAAGTAATTCCTGTCGTAAGCTTTTACCGATTTAATCTCATATTCCGAGGGAATTTGTTGTTTGAATTCTTTTACATACACATTTTCCACAATTACCTGAACCTTATGTTGTGAGGTGAAGTTTTTAGAAAAATCAAGTGGCTTTGAAACTCTATTAGAGCCCCAAATGACTTCAGGCTGAATCGATTTGTAATAGTAAAGAAAACTAGGTTGAAGCTCTGCAGAGGTTAAGGCGTTGTACTTATCGTTTTGTTTTAAAAATTGAATGCCGTAAATTCCTGCACTTGTCACCACCATTATTAAAAGAATATTGGATAGAAACAGTATCTTACATTTCAGAGGGCTGTAGTTAAAAAAGATGACTGCTGAAATAGCAAACATCAAGGCGACTAAAGTATAATACCAAATCCAAAATGAAGTTGTTCTTACTTCTATAATCAAGGGAATGGCAACTATCGAAATTCCAATACAGAAAATTAAAACGTAGTGGAATTTCATAGCAATTCTACTCACGATATCCAGTTTTTTAGTTCTAAACTGGTAGAGTAAAACTTGAGCTAGATTCAAGGCTAAAGGAAACAAAACGGGAACTAAATACCGAGATTTTTTTTCTGGAATAATCGATAATAAAACTACTGCTAGAACAGTCCAAAGCCAACTGAATTTATACAGTTTTTTGTTATCCACTTTAGTTTTAAAATAAGGATAAGCTAAACTAATAAGTGCAGGAACAGTCCATATTCCCGATTGAATGAAAAAACTCCAATAATAATAAAAGGGTCTAACATTATAACTCGACCAGTTGGAGGTCTCTTCATTCGCAATTTGGTTAAGGACTTTAGGGTTTATAAATTCAATATACCAATACCATGTAGATCCCAAGGCAATGCCTAAGAGGAAAGTCGAAATGCTAATTATGATCGCTTTTTTTGAGTAGGAATAAGTGCTAAAGTAAGCAATTATAAAAGGGAGAAAGACCGCATATAAACTAACGGGGCCTTTGGATAATACAGAAATGCCTATGCCTAAAATCGCAAGGCTAATATAAAGTAGGCTTTTAGTTGAAGATTGAATGGCTTTAGTCATGAAGAGTAAGCCGGCAATCATAAAAGCATGAGTGTAAGTATCGGAAGGTGCTTCAAATCGAATGGCAACATAGTAAAAGGAGGTAGCAAGAACTAGCGAAGCGATAAGAGCTACTTTTTTAGTTTGAGCCAAACTTTTAAAGAGGTAGTAGCTAAAAATAACTCCAAAAGTAGCAACGATACTCGTGGGTAATCGATATAAAAAAACGGATTTAATATTGAATTGGCTAAACATGGTAGTAAACCATGCAGGAAAGGGCGGCTTTTCATAACGAGGTATAGCATTCATGGTCGTCAATAACCAATTATTCTCAGTAAGCATTTCTCTGGCAACATTAAAGTTCCTCGCTTCCATAATACTGACTGGAAGCACTCCTAAGTTGAAGAAAAATAAAATCACACATACTAAGATGAGAGTGATGACAGGATATTTATAAATAAGTTTAAGCATGTTTCCGTTTTAAAAGATAAAAGTTTCTAATGTAAATGATAATTCCAAAGCTATGACCTACTATCAAAACAGGGTCGCTTCTTAAAATTCCGTAAACCAAAATAAGTAAAGACCCCAGTAAACTTAAAACCCAAAACCCGCTAGGTAACTTCGATAATTTTAAACGTTCAGAATACAACCATTGATAAACAAACCGAAAGGTAAAAAGCAGCTGACTTATAATACCTAGCCATAAAAGTTGGTTTGAAAAGCCATTGTCTACCAACAGATTATTAATATCAAAAGTAGTATTGTTATAATAGTAAATTACAATAGCTAAAGGAAAAAGCAGTAAGAAAATCCTTGATACTAACGGGAATTTATGCCACTGATTTTGGAGCTGAATATTTCGAACATAAATAAAATAAGTTAGACTTTGACCTAACATAATAGAAAAATCATTTCTTAGATAGCCGTAGACGAACAACAGAAAAGAAGCCAATAAACTTATTTGCCAAAAAAAGCGCGGGGCAACAACCTTTTTTTGTTTTTCTGAACTCAACCATTGATAAAAGGTTCGACTGGAGAAAAGGAACTGCGCTATAAAACCAATAGTATAGATCACGACTGATGAACTTAGCATGATTTGGACTCTATCTCGTAATTGATATATTTTTTCTTCATCCATAGATATGCAAAACAATCCATTAAAGGTCCAACAAGTCGATTGATTAAACCAAAATTTGCTGTTCCAGCTATTCTAGGAAAGTGTCTTATATCTACTTGTTTTATTCTCCCCTTTTGGAGTAAAATCATAGCAGGCAAGAACCTATGTAACCCCCTAAACATTGGAATTCTTTGGGCATAACTTGTTTTAATAATTTTTAATGGACATCCAGTATCATCCATGCCATCTTGAGTAAACAAGCGCCTAATACCATTTGCTATAGTGGAACTCAAATTTTTGACCCAACTGTCTTTTCTATTTTTAGATCGATTTCCTGTAACCAAATCATACTCTTGGGCATGTTCTAAAAGAAGGTCGAAGTCTTCTGGGTGAGTTTGTAAATCCGCATCGATATATCCGGTTAGCTCCGTGGTTACGTGATCGAATCCTGCTTTTATAGCAGCACTTAATCCATAATTTTTATTGAAGTTGAGGTATTGAAAATAGGGGTTTCCTTCACATAATTGTTTCACGATGGCCAAGCTTTCATCTTTAGAACCATCATTTACAAACAGCAGTTTCATTTTATGATTTGACTGCTTAAAATAAGCCTTAAATACATCAGCAAGTCTATGCAAATTTTCAGCTTCATTATAAACGGGGACGATAATGGTTAATTTAAAATTCTCCATGGTCTTCAATGGTCGTTCTAAACCAATCGATCTGGTGTTGAATACCTTCTTCTAGATTGGTTTTAGGATTATAGCCGAATAAATTTCGTGCTTTAGTAATATTCGCAACGGTTTCTTTTTGGTCAGATTCCCGTGCTGGCTTTAATTCAATTGAAATATGTTTTTTTAATAATTTTTCTACGCATAAGATACCTTGCTCTGTAGTTTCCTGTTTGTGATGTCCTAGGTTTATAATTTCCAAATTGGTTAATTTTTGTTTTTTCAAACATAAATAAATGCCATTAACAAGGTCTTCAACATAAGTAAAACTTCGCTTATGTTGCTTACTCCCCTCAAATAAAGGGAATTGAGTATTGTTTAAACTAGCTTTAATGAGCTTGGTGTATAGCTTGTCGGGTCGTTCTCTAGGGCCATATACTGAATACAAGCGTAATGAACAGGCTCTAAATTCTTTTTTTCTGGCTTCAGCAAGAACGAGCTGTTCTGCCGCGAGTTTGGTAACGCCATAGTATGAAGTTGGTTGAGGAACTGCCTTTTCACTTTTAGTCGCATAATCTCCATAAACGGATGAGGTCGAGATATTTATGAATTGAATGAAGGACTTTTGTTTCTTTGTAAATTCAATGAGCTTCTGAGTAGCAACCACGTTGTTAGTAAGATAACTATCAAAACTGCTTGTTGCAGAAATCCCAGGTTGAGCAGCAAAATGAATGATGAATTGATAATCCTTTTCTAGCCTGTCATAAAAAGTATCGTTTCGTAAATCGCCTTCGATAACGGAAATTCCTTTTTTAATAAGATTATCCGCATTTATATTTTTCAGCTTAACAGAATAGTAAGGATTGAAGTTATCTATACCATCAACTTCATAGCCTTTTTTATTAAGATATTCGGCCATATGTGAGCCTATAAAACCTGCAATACCGGTAATTAAAACTTTCATTTAAAACAATTTAAAAATCAATCAAATTTGATCATTTAAGACTACTAGTTTGCTACGAAATTAAAACTGAGTGACGTAATGTTTGCATTAAAATTTTGAATAGTCCGCTCGTAATAATTGTACTCTAAATTTATACTTTTCAAACCAAAACCACCAATGCTTAATTTATTTAATGGATCATAGTACTTAAAGCCTATGCCATATTGATGAGCATCATATTCTGCCAAATCATAATCTGAGGTATAAAATTCTTGGGTTGAGACTATTGAATTGTATTCTCCAAAATCGTTTGCTGCAGTTTGTGTATAGTAGCGGTACATAGGATAAAACGTATAATTCAACCCTAGTTTTATTGGTAATTCTGCTTTAAAGGTATGTGAATCTATTCCCCAATCATCTGTGTAAAAACGATAATACGTTCTTAAAATAAAATTTTGATTCAAGTAAAAACTAGTACGGTTACCCAAGGCTATTTTTGTACGTGTATCTGGCAAACGCTCAATGTCGTTACCTAAAGTAAAGTTCTCCACCATTGTATCTTCAAAATCTCCAAAATAGACACGCTGATGCGGTGTAGAGAGCAAGCCGTTTTGAAGAACTACATCTCCTATAAAAGACGTTTGAATAGATTTTGAAAGAATTTGTGAAAGACTTACTCCAATACTATAAGAGTTTCTACTCTCATCTTGAAATTGTGTATAATTATTTGAGAAATTTGGGTTTCCACTAAAGGAATAATTAGATAAATTGAAACCTTCTCTAAATTCAATAGGATATTGCGGTCTCCATGAATCAAAAAAAGCGTTGACATTAAGTTGTAATTCAGTGTTTTTTTCGTTGAATAGTTTGGTGATACTCCCTCCAAAACCAATCGAGCTGTAGTCGTATTCATTGGCAAAAGAAACATTTCCACTGATGATTGTATTTCGATCGTCTGAAGAATGGGCATAATTGGCGGTTAGACCAAACCACGTATCTTGTTCCGATGCTCCCGACGACGCTACAAATGGATCTGCAGGTTGTGGACCGTCAAAAGGATCAATATTACTAGAAGAAGCTGAAGTATATGCAGAAACGGTTGCATCTACAGTCAAAACATCATCATCGTTTAAAGGAATAGATATGTTGATGGATGGGGCAATATCAGTTAATTCTTCTGTACCTCGACCTCCTGTAACTGCCGCATTTTCGCCATCCTGAGTATAATAACTGGACAACAAGTTAACTTCTACCGACTCTAGTACTCGTTTTTTATACTCGGTGGGTTCTTCTTCTTCTTCTTGTGCCATTATTTGCCCTGAAACAAGTAGTAAGACGATGCTATAAAAAGCTATGTTTTTCTTCATATTTATTTTAATTACAGCCGCAACCGCCGCCTGTTTTGCCTCCATTTGCTCCAGCCGCTGCTTCTCGATAGGATTGAAAGGTGGATTTATACTTATCTAAATTTCGTTCTGATAATCGCATATCAGGATCGTTGATATTGATTTTTTCGTATTCTTTTACGGCTACACAAGACATAAAGAAAAAACTTATGAATGTCAATTTTGTGAGTGTTTTAGTCATGGTGTTGTAATATTTATATGTGTTGACGTGGCTAGGCTTCCCTCATTTTTTACAATTATGGCTTCCACATCTGGAAGTTGATTAATCATATTTAGTCCTACTTCGCTTCCCATTACGAAAACAGAGGTTGCTAGAGCGTCAGCCAATTCTGCTTTTGGAGCAAATACAGTAACACTCAATATACCTTTTGTGGGCATTCCTGTTCGAGGATCAATAATATGAGCATAGCGCTCCCCATCGATGAGTAGGAATTTTTCGTAATTGCCAGAAGTGACAACGGCATTATTTTTTAAGTCGAATAATCCATAGTTCTTAGACTTATCCATAGGGTTGGTAATTGCAACTTTCCAGGGTTTACCATTAGGTTGAAGCCCCCAAGTATTCATATCACCAGAGGCGTTTATAATTCCCCCAGACACTCCTTTTTCCATCAGTAGGCTTTTAGCTTTATCTGCTGCATAGCCTTTGCCAATGGCGCCAAAACCGATTTTCATGCCTTTTTGAGTTAAGAAAACCGTTAAATTCTTTTCATCTAGTTTAATATTCTTGTATCCTATAGCATTTACGGAGGAAGTGATCAACGCTTTATCTGGCACTTGTGTTTCTTCGCCATTGAATACCCATATTTTATCTATAGCTGCAAAACTGATATCAAAAGCACCGTCGGTTATTTTTGAGATAGCAATGGACCGTTTGATAAGTTGAAATAATTCATTATCGACCTGAACCGGCTTAAGACCAGCATTGCGGGTTATTGCAGAGGTTTGGGAGGTAGATTTCCAGGAGGATATCAATTCTTCGATGCGTTGCATCTCTTCAACGGCTAAGTCTATGTAATTTTCTGCTTCTTCTTTCGAATCAGCTACAACGGTAATATCAAAGCTGCTTCCCATTACGCCTAACTCTCTCTTGAAAATATCTTGAGCTTGAGCAGCAAAACTTATGAAACCAACCAAAATCAGTAGATTACTTAGCATATAGTGCAGTTATGTATTTAGTTGGCGATAAATTTTTATACCCTAATTTATTAAGGACTTTACCTCCGCTGTTTAGCAATAATACAAATGGGAAGTACCCACTAGTATTATATTCTGCTGCAAGAGCATTGTTTTTCTCTTGTATAGCCTTGGACTGCTTATTGCTTTTACGCTTTGGAAAGTCGGCGCGTACCAAAATCAATTTTTCACTGGCATGAGCTTTAAATTGTTCACTTCGCCAGATTTGGCGGTCAAGTTTAATACAAGGGGCACACCAGTCTGAACCTGAAAAGACAAGCAAGATGTCTTTATTATCTTTTGTGGCTTGTGTTTTAGCTTCTTCCATATCGTAGGTCCAGTCTTGTGCAAAACTTGTGAGACCTAGGCATAGAAAGATGATTAACGCAGTTAACTTCATAAGTTTTGTTTTTACTTACAAAATAACGTCAAGAAAAAGCATTTACTCTGGGAATGAACACATCTTAAGCGAATCTTAAGTTTCAAGGTGTTCTTGGAATTTTGAGACTAAAACAAGTGTATTCATCAGAACTTATATGGATTTTAATCTTTAATAAATCTATGACTTTGGCAACGATGGCAAGACCTAAACCATAACCTTTCTCACTATTTTCGTGATACCTGTTTCTGAAAAAGGGATTGAAAATGTCATTGATTTCATCGGCTGGAATCTTTTGGCCTTTATTACAAATAGAAAGCTTTAAGTGATGGCTTGTCGGTTCTAGTGAAATAGTAATCCTAGTTTGGTCTTCGCCATACTTTACCGCATTAGAAATCAAATTATCAAGGACTAACCTTAAATAAGTTTTATGGGTTTGTATCTGGCAATCTTCAGATTTATCTAATGTAATACTGATGCCTTTTTTTAAAATATCCTGTTTGTAGTTTATTAGAATTGCTTCTATTTCGTCGTACAGACATAGCTCCTCGGTTTCTAGATTTTTAAGGGTATGGCTGTTTAGTCGAGCAAGAATGAGCAATTTTTCAATGGCATCAGACATGTCATCGATCTTATGAATATTGTTTTTAATCTCTTCGACATACTGTTCGGGCTCACGTTCTTTTCTAATTAAAACTTCCAGATTTCCCTTAAGAATTGCTAGTGGTGTTCTGAGTTGGTGAGAGGCATCTGCAGTGAATTGCTTTTCGCGTTTTACCGCTGCATCTATTCGGTTTATAAAGTTGTTAATAGCTTTAGACAGAGTTCCTAATTCATCACCATTACTAGTTTCAGGAACGCGTTTGTTGAGGTTGTTAGAGCTAATTTCATTTACGGTTTTGGCTATAAAAGTCACAGGTTTAATGGTGATTTGTGATATGAGTCGAGATATGAAAAATGTAATGACCAGTAAAATAGGATAGATAAACAATAAGGTGTCTAAAAGTGTTTTTATAACTAACTCTGCATCACCCAGAGGAATAGCGATGGCGATAAAGCCTTGAATGGTGTTGTTCTCTTTAAGCTGAAATTGAATTTGCCTGATGTTCTCACCATCCAAATTTTGATTGCTGATAAAGGAATTCTCTTGTTGAAGATCTATTTCCAAGTTGCTTTTACGAAGATTTGGCGATTTGTCTAAACCTTTACCTTTGGCATTGTATAACTCAACAAATAAGGGATATACTTCAATTTCTATATGCTCACGCTCTAGCCACTCATCCTTATAGGCAAAATAAACGCTGTCTTTGCGAAACATTACTTCATTGATGTGCTTTTTGGCTTCGAACTGTAACGCATAATCAATCTCACTAAAGACAGTATTTTTAACGGTAAAATAAATAGCAATAAATACAACAATAGATAGGCTTGCAATACCTAAAACTGAATATAAAGCAATTCTATTTCTAATCGATAATTTCATTACTCATCAGCTATAAAACCAACCCCGCGAACGGTTTTGATAAGTTTATTTCTATCAAGTTTCATTTTTTTCCGTATTGCATTCATATAGACATCTAAGACCCCAGAATCATAGTCGAAGTGAATATCCCACACTTCTTCAATAATAGATTGCCTGGTGCATACTTGTCCTTTGTGGCGAACTAAATGAGCCAAAAAATTAAATTCTTTATCGGTTAAAGTAATGGGTTTTTCCGACTTTAAAACCAAACGTTTACTGATGTTCAAGGATAAGTCACCGAGATACAACACCTCATCTATCTTATAATATAAACGCAAATGAGTTTCAATTCTTGCGAGAAGTTCTTTAAAATTAAAAGGTTTTTTAATGTAATCGTTAGCGCCGCTTTTTAAGCCTTCAATCGTATCTTCTATGGTATCTTTCGCGGTTAAAAAAATAATGGGTATTGAAATGTGTTCACTTCTCAATTGTTTGCAAACGTCAATGCCCTTTACTTTTGGCATCATCCAATCTAGTAAAATTAAACTGATGGAATTATGTTTTACAAGTTTTAAAACCTCTTCACCGTTTTTAACCACCAAACACTGGTAACCTTCTTCGGTTAAGCCTTTTTTCAAGAGTTTAGCAATATCAACCTGATCTTCTGCTATTAAAATGGTAAAATTTCCCTTGTTCATAATTAATGACTGTGACCTCCGCCACCTGTTGTAATAATATCAAATACACCTCGAGTTAAAAACTGAGCTTCTGTATCTATTTGTTCTGAATTTAAAATAGGTTTGAGCCCCTTTTGTGGTGCATTCGTTTTTACTTCAATTTTTTTGAAGGTAAATAAATTATCGGTTTTAGAATCGAGTTGTAAGACGAAGGTTTCTCCATCAACCTCAGTAAAAGCAGTCTCAGGCAAAGCTAAGTAGTCTTTAGAATTAGATTTGAAATAAGAATTTACAAACATGCCAACCGAAAAGTTTACGTTTTCATTTTTGGGATGTGCATGAACGCGAACGCTTCTGTTTTCATTCACTTCAGCGCCAATTAACTTTACATAAGCACTGAAAATTTGATCGGAAATTTCAGGAATTTTAAAGCTTAATGTGTCCCCTTTATGGATTTTTAAGATGTCTTTTTCAAAGACATTAAGTTCAAGGTGTATATGGTCGACATCAAGAATCTCCATGATCATTTCAGATTTAGATAAAAATTTACCTTGCGAAACGTTTAGTTTTGAAATTTTACCACTGATAGGCGCATAGATACGAATTTCTGATGTGAAATTCCCCTTAGCAATTTCCTTTGGGTTGAGATTCATTAATTTAATTTGCTCAAAAGTTGCTTGAAGTTGTGCTTTAGCTTGCAGATAGTCGTTTTTGGTAGATTGAAAGACTTTTTGTGCAATCACTTTATCCTCTAATAAGTTTTTTTTTCGCTCAAATTCTGAAGTTTGAAATTCTAAATTACTAAAACTCTCAACATAGTTTTGTTGCATTTTGATAAAGTCGGGATGCTTTAATTTAACCAACAAATCCCCCTTTTGGACTTCGCTCCCAACCAAAAGTTGAGTTTCAGAAATATAGCCATCAAAATAAGAACTCACTGTAGCTCGATTTTCGGGAGGAACATCTATCATTCCAGTCACCTGAAATTGCTCTGAAAATCTATTTTGTTTTAAGTACCCTAACTCCAGTTGTGCAGTTTCAAATTGTTTACTTGTAATCTCTATCAAATCCTTGTCTTCATTTTGCTCTACTTCAGCTGAAGTAGACGTGCTATTATTACAGGATAAAAATATCAAGTTGAGTAGGAATAGGCTGGTATATATATATCGTTTCATAAGTTTAGTTTAGTAAAAAATAATTTAAGGCTATAATAGTCTGATTATAATCGCGCAGTTTTGTTAAATAATCTAATTGGATGCGCTGGGCATATTCTAGGCTTTGCACATATCTAAAAAAATCAATTTCACCAGCTTTGTAACTCAGCTTGGCCGTTTTTAAGAGTTCGTCGGCAATTTTAAGTTGATTTTCTTCATAGGTATTCAAGGCATCTTGCTGCACTGAAAGCTGATTGATCAATTGGTCTTTTTGCTGGGTTAAGTCGATTTGAGCATCTTCAAGAGCCGCTTGTTTTGAAAGGGTATTGATTTTTGCAGATCTAATCTTAGACCGATCCCCAAAAAATAATAAGGGGATATTTAAGCCAATTTGATATCCGTTAAAATTTTTATCAATAGCCGAATTACTTCTGATAAAATAACTCGCAGAAATCCCTGGGAGTAATTCATTTTTAGCTAAAGCTGAGTTGCGTTTTGCTAATTTTTGATCTAATTCTAATGCTGACAAACTCAGATTTTCAGAGCTATTATTTGCTATATCCAGTTGAAGTTTGTAGAGCGTTTTCTCCCTTAAAACTAAATTGTCTTGGCTTTGTAGCAAGCCTTTAATAGCGAGTATACTATTGGTCAACTCTTGCTTTAGCTGTGCTTGTTCAATCGTGATTTGATTGGCTTTAGATTGCGCGGTGATTTTTTCTAAATAATTTGATTCTCCTTCTTCAAACCTTCGTTTAGCCATCCGTGAGAAGTCGGTGTAGATCTTATAAATACTATCATATATTGCCAGTTTCGCTATAGCTTCAAGATAATTTTGATATTTAACTTGAAGGGTCTTAATCTTTCTGATTTCTACAATACTATACTGCGTCCTTGCCAGCTTCGTTTTAACTTTATTCAACTTCAATCGGCTCCCATATACTGTTGGAAACTCAAATTGCTGAATAATACCCCATTGATACAAAGGTAGATTTGCAATAGGATCTGCTTCAGATTCATCATAATTTTGATAAATCTGGGCATTATTAAAAGTAAAGGCTTGTCCTTCTGCAGCTTCAGTGCTTTCCGCTTTTAGTTGAGCTGCTTTTAATTGTCTATTGTTATCGAGCATCTGTGTTTTCAGACTTTCAAATTCATCATCTTGTGCATTTGCTGTAAAACCAGCGCAACCCATCAGCAGAATAAAAATACTCGCCTTAGGATTTAGCCTTAATTTGGTTGCATTATTTTTTAAGGCATAAAGCACAGGAAGTATTATTAAAGTGAGTAGGGTAGACGTTATCAAACCACCTATCACTACTGTAGCTAACGGACGTTGAACTTCTGCGCCTGCACCCGTTGAAATAGCCATAGGTAAAAAGCCTAAAGCTGTAGAACTGGCTGTTAATAAAACTGCCCTTAGGCGATCTTGTGTAGCATCTATTATATGTTGTAAACTCAATTTGTCGTGGGTTTTTAGAATGTCTTTGAAATACTCTACTAAAATGATTCCGTTTAAAACGGCTATTCCAAATAAGGCAATAAAACCAACTCCTGCCGAAATACTGAACGGCATATCTCTTAGCCATAGTAAAAAAACTCCACCAACAGCAGAAAATGGAATAGCTGTGAAGATAAGTAGTGCGTCCTTATGCGTTCGTAGGGCAAAAAATAGCATGATATAAATCAAGATTAAGGCGATAGGTACTGCAATTTTTAAACGAGCTTTGGCACTTTCTAGATTCTCAAATTGACCACCATAAGTCATATTATACCCAACGGGCAACTCTAGATTTTGATCAATGATTTTTTGTATATCTGTAACGACAGATTCTAAATCTCGGTTACGAACATTTACGCCTACTACAATTCGGCGTTTGGATTCATCTCTAGAGATTTTAGCGGGACCTCTATCAAAAGTAATATCGGCGACTTCATTCAATGGAATTTTACCAAAATTTGGAGTATCAATCATCAAATTCCTTAGATCATCAATATCTTGGCGTTCAGTGTCCTGAAGTCTCACCACTAAATCAAACCGCTTTTCGCCTTCAAAAACAACACCAGTTGTTTTACCCGCAAATCCTGCTGTTATAACATCATTAATGCTTTTTATATCCAGTCCGTAACGTCCTATTTTATCCCGTTTATAGTTGACCAACATTTGTGGTAAGCCCACAATTTTTTCTACTGAGATGTCTGCCGCACCCTCTACATTCTCAATAAGCGACTTGATTTCATTCCCTTTTCGAGCTAAAATATCTAAATCCTCTCCAAATACTTTTATGGCTATATCTGAGCGAACTCCAGTAATCAATTCATTAAAACGCATTTCGATAGGTTGCGTAAATTCAAGACCCATTCCGGGAAAAACAGATAGCGCCTCCTCAAATTTTTCTGCTAAGCCTTCTTTGGTATCGGCCGATGTCCACTCTGATTTGGGTTTCAGACGAACAATCACATCTGAATCCTGCATCGACATTGGATCGGTTGGTACTTCAGCAGCACCAATACGGGAGACTACTTGCGTGACTTCAGGGAATTGTTCAAGGAGTATTTTTTCAATAGCTGTAGTGCGTTCAACTGTACTTTTTAAGGATTTCCCTGTTTTTAAAATGGGTTGAATCACAAAGTCACCCTCTTCAAGTGTGGGCACAAATTCACCTCCCATTCTAGTAAAAGTAAACACACCAACTGCTAGCAAGGCAACAGCTGAAATGAGAACTAGTTTCGTATGATTTAAGGCCCATTTGATTGAATGCAAATACAATCGTTTAACGCCATTGAGAAGTTTAGTAGATATAGTGAAATTTGACTTAGATTCTGGTTTTAAGATCATGCTACAGGCAACTGGGACCCAGGTAAAACACAATACCATAGCGCCAATAAGAGCAAAGCTAAAGGTGAGGGCCATGGGTCTAAACATCTTACCTTCTATGCCACTCAATGACAATATAGGGATAAAGACAATCAAGATAATCAACTGACCAAAAATGGCTGAATTTAGCATTTTGGATGCTCCCTTAGAAGTGATTTTGTCTTTTAATTTATTGATTTCAGTCGATGTTTTGTTGGAAAACTCATTGGAGCGTTGCCATAATTTAAAGGCGACAAACTCAACTATAATAACTGCGCCGTCAATGATTATTCCAAAGTCTAAAGCACCTAGACTCATTAAATTAGCGTCAACACCAAAGATGTACATGAGGCTGATTGCTACTAAAAAACTAAGTGGTATAATGGAAGAGATTACTAAACCAGCGCGCCAATCTCCGATGAGTAAAACCACAATAAAAGCAACCACCAAAAACCCTAACAACAAATTCTCAGCAATAGTATAGGTTGTGCGTTGTATTAATTCTGAGCGATCTAAAAAGCCATTGATATACACCCCTTCAGGTAAAGTAGTTTCAATTTCTGCTATGCGTATTTTTACTGCATCAATGACACGTTTTGAGTCGGCATCTTTCAGCATCATCACTTGTCCTAAAACTTTTTCACCTTCGCCGTTACCAGTAACAGCACCAAAGCGTCTGGCATAACCAAAACCAACCTCTGCAATATCCTTGATATAAACAGGTTGATTGTTGCGAGTGGTAACACTTATGTTTTTAATATCTTCTAAACTTTTAATAAGTCCTTCGCCTCTTATAAAATAGGCTTCTTCATTTTTTTCGATATAACTGCCCCCAGCTACAGAATTATTGTCTTCAAGAGCTTGAAAAACTTCAGCAATAGTGATGTTATTAGCTTGTAAGCGTTTGGAATTAATACTAACCTCGTATTCCTTTAAGTAGCCTCCCCAGGTATTAATTTCAACGACACCAGGAATTCCAGATAATTGTCGGCGAACAATCCAATCTTGAATGGTACGCAATTCGCTAGCATCATACTGGTCCTCGTAGCCTAGTTTGGTTTCTAAAGTATATTGATATATCTCGCCTAAACCAGTCGTAATAGGTCCCATTTCTGGAGTACCAAACCCTGAGGGTATCTTTTCAGCTGCAGATTTTAGTTTTTCGGCAATCAGTTGACGTGGTAAATACGTGCCTAAATCATCTTCAAAGACTATGGTAACCACCGAAAGGCCAAACTTAGAGACCGATCGTATTTCTTTGACACCTGGTAAATTTACCATCTCCAATTCGACGGGATAGGTAATAAACTGTTCAACATCAGTAGTAGAGAGGTTTCGTGATGTTGTAATCACTTGTACTTGATTGTTGGTGATATCGGGAACGGCACCAATTGGTATTTGGGTTAAGGAATAAATCCCAAAACCAACAATACAACCCACCATTAAGATGATAAAGAATTTAGACTTTAAGCTAAATTCAATAATTTTTGATAACATAAAATTTTAAATTGAAAATGAAACAATAGACTTGGATGACATCAGAGTCTAATGTTTCGGTGGCTGAAGAATATCAGTTTCAATTAATAAATCAAATTGTGAAGTATAATTAAAATTATTCAGGACTATTTCAAGAGGGGCTGTTAGCCTTAGACTTATGACCTGAGGTAATTCAAAGAAAAAAATGTGGGAGTAATGCTGGCATTCTTGAAAAGGAAGGTTTTGATGTTCCTCGTGTTCTTTTTCGTGCGCTTCTTTTTGATTACCATAGTGTAAGTCAAAAAACTCCAAAAATGAATTTTGATGTTCGGTTTTATGAAGTTCGTAATGCTCTGCCAAATTATTGAGGTTGGCTAAATTAGCAGCGCTTAAACCAAACGATTGTAAGGTAAAAATCATAACTAGTAGATATGAAAACACATTCTTCATGTTTACAAATTTAATGTATTTTTAATTTTGTGAACTTAATATTTGCTTAATAATGCGAGTTCCAATAGAAAAGTAAATTCCTTTAATTTAATTCAATTTTCTTTAAAATTCGGTTCCATTTTTTATACGCTTAGAGGTTCGAAACAGTTATGCTGCTTTTTATCAAAACGGATGCATTACTAAAGCTTAACAAATCATTTTACTTAGTTATAATAGATCGATAAGTTAGTTTATTAAATTGTGAACTATTTCACTAAAACACTTAAAATATTATGTTAAACACAAATTTAGATACAATTGATTCATTACTTCATCAAAATACATATTTAGATAACGGTAAACTTGTCAATTGGGATGGCAAAATGGATGAGGTATATTCAACAATTTCTACGAGTTCAGAATATAAGCCAACCTTACTTGGTACTGTTGCTCACATGGATGAGCCAACAGCATTGGGAGTCTTAAATTCGGCTGTAAATGCCTATGATAAAGGAAAAGGACAGTGGCCAACCATGCGCGTAAAAGAAAGAATAGAATGTATGAAATCTTTTGTGGAGCATATGCAAACCAAACGAACTGAAGTTGTAAAACTACTGATGTGGGAAATAGGAAAAACGCTACCAGATTCAGAAAAAGAATTTGACAGGACTGTTCAGTATATCTATGACACCATAGATAATTATAAACAGTTGGATAGGGATAGTGCCAAGTTTGAGAAAACAGATGGGATCAACGCTCATATAAGAAGAGGACCACTCGGTGTGGTTCTTTGTCTGGGACCTTACAATTATCCATTAAATGAAACCTTTGCTTTGCTTATTCCAGCATTGATTATGGGTAACACTGCTGTTTTTAAACCTGCCAAGTTCGGAGTTCTTTTATTATCTCCTTTGCTAGAGGCTTTTCAAAAAAGTTTCCCTGCTGGAGTTATAAATGTAATTTATGGGAGAGGGAGAGAAGTTGCAGTTCCCATCATGAAAACAGGTAAGATTGATGTCTTAGCACTTATAGGACACTCAACTTCTGCTATTGCCCTTCAAGATCAACATCCTTACAAAAATAGATTGAGGCTTATACTCGGCTTAGAAGCCAAAAATCCAGCTATTATTCTTCCAGATGCAGATTTAGACTTAGCTATTGAAGAGTGTCTTAATGGATCATTATCTTATAACGGCCAGCGCTGTACAGCCCTTAAAATTATATATGTCCATGATGAAATTAAGGATGAGTTTAATAAACGATTTTCGAAACGAGTGGATGAGCTTAAGTTCGGTCAGCCTTGGGAAGAAGGCGTAAAATTGACACCACTCCCAGAGCCTAACAAACCCGCATACATTAAGGAGTTGATTGATGATGCTAAAGAAAAAGGAGCGAAGGTTCTCAATAAAAAAGGAGGAACTGTAACCGATAATTATATTTATCCTGCAGTGTTATTCCCCGTCAACGAGTCTATGCGTGTTTATCAGGAAGAGCAATTTGGCCCTGTGGTGCCTATAAAATCCTTTGATGATATACAAGACCTGTTGGATGAAATAGCAAAATCTAATTATGGACAGCAGGTCAGTTTATTTGGCAAAAATGTCGATACCCTTGCACCACTCATAGATGTATTGGTAAATCTGGTATGTAGAGTCAACTTAAATAGCTCTTGCCAACGGGGACCTGATGTTTTACCATTTACCGGGCGTAAGGATTCTGCAGTTGGAACCTTGAGTGTTCATGATGCTTTAAGATCATTTTCTATAAGAACTTTTTTAGCATCAAAAGACAACCCTTATAATAATGATATTATTCGTAAACTTTTGGAAAGTAAAACGTCCAACTTTGTGAGTACAGATTATCTTCTTTAGTAATTTTTGAATGTATTTAATCTAAGGTTATTCTTATACTTAAAGCAGCAATTTATTGCTGCTTTTGTTTTAATTAAAATGTAATTTTACCAGTCTAAAGAAATCGATTTGAAATACCTCTTAGTTTTAGTTTATTTTTTGCTTTTTGTAAACATTTCGTATTCTCAACATGGAAAAAAAATAGATTATACCAGCGATAGAACTCGTGTAGATGAAGCGAACTTTCCAGGTGCTTTTATCCTATCGAAAGTCAATAATCAGGTTTACTTTCTTCATGACGGTATTGAGGTTTGGTGCGATCGAGCTATTTTTTATCAAACGGACGACTTTTTTAGAGCTTTTGGGAATGTAAGAATGAAGCAGGGCGATACAGTAAATATGACTAGTAAGTATGCTGAATATAATGGAAATACCCAATTTGCCTTTGCTAGTGAAGATGTTGTATTAACTACACCTAGTAATAGGCTCACTACGGATTCCTTGTTTTTCAACAGACTTAAGCAAGAGGCTTTTTATAGAAGTGGTGGAGTTGTGAAGGATTCAGCATCTACAATTACAAGTGTGGTAGGTAGATATTTTATGAATCAAGAAAAATTTTCGTTTCGGAAAGAAGTTAAAGTCAGAAATCCAGAGTATGATATTGACTCAGATTATTTAGATTTTTATTCTGAGAAAGGCCATGCTTATTTGTATGGTCCTTCTACGATAACAAGCGAAACGAGTACAGTGTATTGCGAGAGAGGATTTTATGATACGCGGAAGGATAATGGGTTTTTTGTCAAGAATTCAAAAATAGATTATGAAAATAGATTGCTAGAAGGGGATAGTATTTATTTTGATAGGCCCACGGGATTCGCTTCTGCAACCAACAACATTAAAGTCACCGACACGGTGAATCAATCGGTTATAAAAGGTCATTATGCGGAGGTATTTAGGATGAAGGATTCGCTATTCATTACAAAAAATCCACTTGCAGCTATAAAACAAGAACAGGATTCAGTCTTTATAGCAAGTGATACACTTATGGTTACAGGAAAGACTGGAAATAGAGATATCCGTGCTTTTTATGATGCTCGATTGTATAAATCGGATTTGAGTGGGAAAGCAGATTCTATACATAGTAGCGAAGCCACTGGACTCACTAAATTGATTCGAGATCCAATTCTGTGGTCAGGTGGAAGTCAAATTACTGGAGATACCATTCATTTAATCAGTAATACAGAGACGGAACAATTAGATTCTCTTAAGGTTTTTTATAATGCGTTTATGATCCAAAAAGACTCCATAGACGGCTATAATCAAATTAAGGGGAAGGAACTTTTTGGGTTATTTAAGAATAACGAAATCTATGAAGTTAATATTATTCGAAATACAGAATCCTTATTCTTTTTGAGGGATGATACCTCAGATCTTTTGGGCATTAACAAATCTATCTCGGCTAAAATTAAAATCTTATTCGAAAAACAAGAAATATCAGATGTCTACTATTACAATGAAGTGGATTCCCAAACGCACCCAAGTTCTATGTTTCCAGAAAATGCCAGAAAATTAAAAGACTTTAGTTGGAGAGGAGATGAGCGGCTGACGACCAAAGCGGACTTGTTTAAAGGGAGAGATAGTTTGGTTTTACCTAAAATAAGGGGTCTAGAGGATCCTGAGATTTACGATGACTTTTTTGAAGGAATAAGAGAGTTAAACTCAAATTCAAATTTAGAAAAAGCGGACTTAAAGCCTTCAAATACAGGTAAAGTTCCAGAGGATAAAAAATTGCCGTTAAGAAAAATAAAAGCTATAAAAATAGATGATGAAAAGTGATTTTTTAGACTTCCAGGCACAAACGACTCCCCATCCCTTAGGAGTTGAGGTAGTCTCTGCAGAAGGCTCTTATATTTATGCAAAAGACGGAACCCAATATCTAGACTTTGTGGCAGGTGTATCTGCCTGCGGCTTGGGTCACAGACATCCCAAAGTGATTGAAGCTATAAAAAATCAGCTAGATCAATATATGCATGTCATGGTATATGGGGAATACATACAATCTCCAGCGGTAGAATTTACAAAGCTTTTAGCACAGCAATTACCTGAGCCTTTATCACAAACTTACTTGGTAAATAGCGGTACAGAAGCTATTGATGGAGCGATGAAATTGGCTCGAAGGGCTACTGGTAGAAGTCAGATTATAGCAGCCAAAAAGTGCTATCACGGTAATTCTTATGGGGCGTTAAGCTTGATGGATTATGAGGAGCGTGTAGCACCGTTTAGACCGTTAGTTGGCGATATCACTCACCTACAATTTAATACAGAAATTTGTTTCAATATTATAACGGAGCGAACCGCAGCTGTTATAATAGAAACTATTCAAGGGGGAGCCGGGTTTATTTTACCTCAAAATGATTATTTAAAAAAAGTAAAGCAACGCTGTGAAGACGTAGGAGCCTTGTTGATTTTGGATGAAATCCAACCTGGATTTGGGAGAACAGGAAAGCTTTTTGGCTTCCAGCATTTTGATGTGGTCCCGGATATACTTGTTTTAGGAAAAGCCATGGCTTCTGGACTACCAGTAGGCGCATTTACAGCTTCTAAAGCTTTAATGAGCCTATTAAGTGATAGCCCGAAACTAGCCCATATTACTACCTTTGGAGGTAATCCTGTGATTGCTTCAGCTTGTAAAGCTACGTTAGAGGTGCTTCTTTCTACATCCATTATACAGGATGTAGACCGTAAAGAAAAACTATTTAGAAAGTTGCTTCAGCATGATCTTATAGAAGAAGTAAGGGGTGTAGGGCTAATGCTAGCTCCGCTATTTAAGAGTGATGAGATTGCTAATTATTTAGTGCTAGAAGCTAAGAATCGAGGCCTTATTTTATTCTGGTTACTGTATGAAACAAAAGCTGTAAGAATTTCCCCGCCATTAACCATTTCAGAGAAAGAAATAACTAAGGGCTGTGGCATTATTATTGATATATTAAATGAGTATTCTAAACAAAAAAAAGGTGAATAACTTGTGGATAACATTTTATCAAATCTCGATTTAAATTGAAAAAAGACCTTTACCTTAACCAAAACTTAAATCATTTTATATGCAATTAGGATCCTCTCACCACGATGACTTCGATTTTCCTATAGAGAAATTTGAAATGATGTTGAAAACCAATGAGATATTGTTTTTTGACGCGACGGAGTTTGAAAATATAATAGGTCATTATATTGATAGCGGTCGTTTAGCTCTCGCTAAAAAGGCCTTAAAACTTGCTTTAGATCAACACCCAAAGTCGGTTAATTTACTTTTGATGAAAGCAGAATTGTTTTCTTTTGAAGATAAGTTTGAAAAAGCTATGGATTTGTTGGAAGGCCTTAAGTCTTTGGAGCCCAATAATGAAGAAATATACATTCTTATTGCAAACATCTACTCTAAGCAAGATCTTCATCTAGATGCTATCAAAATTTTAAAAGAATCTTTAAACTTTGCTGATGATCTCCTAGAAATCCATAGCATTATGGGAATGGAGTATATGTTTTTAGAAGATTTTGAAAATGCTAAGCAAAGTTACATCAAATGTCTAGAGAACGATGAAAGCGACTCTACCGCTTTATATAATATTATTTATTGTTTCGATTTTTTAAATCAAAACGAAGAAGCAATTCAGTTTTTAAAATCTTTTCTTGATCGTCAACCTTATTGCGAAGTCGCTTGGCATCAACTCGGAAAGATATATTTTGAAAATAACCTGTTCGATAATGCCCTAGAGGCTTTTGAATATGCAATTATCTCAGATGAATATTTTATAGGGGCGTACTTAGAGAAAGGGAAGGTATTAGAGCGTCTTAAGCGATATAAGGATGCTATAGAATGCTATGTCCTCACCCTTCAAATTGATGATCCCACTGCTTTCGCTTATTTGAGAATTGGAAAGTGTTTTCTCAAGTTGAATGAACCTGAAAAAGCTTTAAAGCATTATAAAAAAGCGCTACATGAAGATCCTTTGTTGGATAAGGTGTGGTTAGCACTTTCTGATTATCACGTCAAAATTAAAGATTACAAGAAGGCTTTGTACTACATCAATAAAGCTATTAATATCGATGAAGAAAACGTTCTGTATTGGAAGCACTTTGCTATTATAAATCTAGAATTAGATAATATTAAAGATTCTGATCTTGGTTTTAAAAAAAGCCTTGAACTTGGTAATTATGAGCTAAAAACGTGGATTACTCGTTTGGATATTCTTATAGAACTAAAGCATTTTAAAGATGCCTTGCAAACTTTAAAACAGGCCGAGGTTTTCTTTACAGATTTTGCGGAAATAGAATACAGATATGCAGGTGTTTATTTTGAATTGGGAGATTACAAAAACTCAAAATTGCATTATAATAAAGCCATGCAACTAAACATTCATTATAATTTTGTATTGAATGATTTATTCCCTTCTTTCAAACTTGACTAAAATATGACTTTTTAGCTGAAGATAATAAACTAGGGTTACATACTTTACAGGATTAAATTCAAAGTGTTTTGATATATTTTTTAAACTTCTACAGTGTAAAAAAAAAGAGTTTAGTCATTGTTAAAATCATCAATAGCTAAACTCTTCTCTAATAGATTTACTTTTTAAAAGACTTTTTTTATAAAATAATTTCTAGAAGATTTAATACTAATTTAAACCTATGATGCCGCAATAGATTATATCTCTTTCGCCTAGTTTTTATCAAAAATAATGACAGTAACAAGGGCTATTCTTATTATTTTCAATTTCAATAAATGTGTACTGAGCTAAGTCCTAGTATAATTCAATTTATTTATACGACATTATAAATTTAATTTGGCTTAAGTAAATCAATCGATTTCAAAAGTTTATCTTTTGGATAATAGAAATGCTCCATGACCTCGCAACAAATTATATAATTCTAGAATTTTATAAGGTTTACTTTATCGGGTTAAAATAAGTATCACAAAATGTTGCAGTTTTATAGCCAAAAATCTTCTGGAACAACTAAAGCTATGAGCCCAGTTTTGTACCCAGAATTCAAATCCTTACACTGATAGTAGAAAAATTAAACTTGTAAATTCTAAATACCTAGGTCATTTACATCATTATTCTACTCTTCATAGCCTGCCCTTTCTGATGAGTGATCTACATATTTCTTAGGAATCAAAAAGACAGATTAACAGGTTGAACACTTATAATAAAACCTGTCTTTTCGACCTAGTTTCTAAAATAATCAGCTTGCTTCTCACAAAGCGGACAAGATAAAATTTTAGCTTCTGGAAAAGATTTTACCTTACAAAGCTTTTATCTTTTGCAATTTAGTCTTCCACATCTCCAGATCTCCTTTCAGCTTGTCCATAGTATTATAAACGTCTTTTACTAATGGATTTTCTCGATCTGCATTGGAGAAAAATTGAAGGTTATTTTCTAGTTGCTGGAGCTCAGCTTTTGTTTCATCGATCTTTTTCCTTAAAAAAGTTTGCTCCTTGTATATGCTGTTGGAATCGTCAGTATCTAAAAGGTTTTGGAGTTTATTCTGATACTTCATCAATTCAGCATCCGTCTTACTCACATCTATTTTTTTGAAAATTTGATCTAAAGCTCTGTTGAATTTATTCTCTACATAGCGCTTTTGATTGGGCACCATCCCGATGTCATTCCATTTAGAAATATAAGATTTTACAAGCTTTACGTTTACCTCGTCATCATCGCTTAAGACTTCGTCTTTAAGTTTGGTGATAAGGTCTCTTTTTTCATTAAAGGCCTGTATTTCTCCATTGTTCTCGTCGTTTTTATGCGTGTGGAATTTGTCGAAGTAATCGTTGCAAGCAGCTTTGAATTGTTTCCAAATCTTATCTGAGTCTTTTCTAGGCACATGACCTATGTCTTTCCAGTCGTTTTGGATTTTTTTCATAAGGGGAGTAGTCACTTTAAAGTCCTCACTATTCTTATAATTTTCTGCAATCTCTATAAGTTTTTTCTTCTTTTCAAGATTATCGTATTGGTCTTTCTTAAGGTCTTTATAGAAATCATTCTTCTTTTTATTGAATTCTCTGGTCACTTTTCTAAAAGCATCCCAAGTTTCATCCTGCTTAGATTTTGGAACGCTTCCAGCTTTAAAAAATAAATCCCTAAGTTGACCTACATTTTTGATTCGGTCTTGAGCGTTCTTATGTTGGGTCATCTCTTTTTCAGTCAGCTTTTCTATTTGTTGGATAATTTCTTTTTTAACCAACAGGTGCTCCTCGCGTTTTTGGTCTAACTCTTCAAAATGAGTTTGACGTTTTTCATGGATTAGTTTGGTAGCTTCACTAAATTTATCCCAAATTTCATCTCGGTATTCTCTTGCTACTGGGCCTAATTCTTCTTTCCACATTTTGTGGAGCAATTGTAGTTCCCGAAAAGATCTGTTGACATCTTCTTCTTGTGATAGTTCTTCGGCCCGATCTATGATTTTGAGTTTTTGATCTAGATTATACTTAAAATCCATATCTCTAAACTCTCGGTCTAGATGTAAAAAATCATAAAATCTTTCTATGTGGTGCTGGTAATTATTCCATACAGTATTGTAGTCGTTTCTTGGAACTGAGCCTGCATTTTTCCATCGCTCTTGTAATTCCTTAAATTGTTTGAAACTGGAAGTCATACTTTCCCCAGAGCCTATCATACTTTTAAGTTCCTCAATAATACCAAGTCTAGTTTTAAGATTGGTGTTGAGATTCTTTTTTAATTGAGAATAGTAATGATCTCTTTTTTCACGATAATCGAAATAAATAGTATTGAAGTTTTTCTTTACAGGCGAAGAATAATGGAAATCTATAATATTTCCACCTTCAGCTAGGAATTCTTCTTTTTTCTCTTCTATAACTTCATTGAATTTTTTATCAAATTCAATTTTGACATTACTTACATGATCTTTTATGGACTGTACTTTCTCTTTTTTAACAAGATTTTCAATCTCTAAAACCAACTCGTCAAGAGACATCGCATGATAATCTTTCATTTCGATATCATGCCGTCTTGAAATATCAGCATCCTCACTATCTTCAGCATTGGCATCCTCTATGTCTTGCTCTTCAACTTTAGATTCTTTCTCCAAAGTTTCCTCTCCCTTAGGAATAGACTTTTCCTCTTTTTCTAAAGAAACGTCGGCATCCTCTATCTCTATGTCTTGCTCTTCAACTTTAGATTCTTTCTCTAAAGTTTCCTCTTCCTTAGGATTAGATTTTTCTTCTTTTTCTAACGAAACGTCGGCATCCTCTATGTCTTGCTCCTCAACTGTAGATTCTTTCTCCAAAGTTTCTTCTTTCTTAGGAGTAGACTTCTCTTCTTTATCTAAAAAAACGTCGGCATCCTCAGAAATACGTTCTTTAGATTTCCCTTGGTTTTCTTCGTTTTGGTTTCTCGGATCTTCTTGTTCTGACATGTCTTTCAATGTTAAGGTTCTTAAATTCGTTGAAATATAACAACTAGTAGGTTACCTCACAAAAAAAATGAGTGAATTCAGTGATAAGACTTCATTCGTTTACTAATTGTCTAATGTTAACTCTACTTTAACGGGGTTTAATTAAACCATCTTTTAATAAACTAGTCATAGTATTGAATTTAAATTAACTACTAGTGTTTAAAAAAATAATGATCTTATTGGCGTTTCTTCCTATTATTGGATTTGCGCAGGAGTTTGAATTGACAGGAAAAGTAATTGATGCTTCAATGGATTTTCCATTGGAATATGCATCAGTTTCAGCTATAAACATTGAAGATGGAAGTATTGTAAATGGTGGAGTAACCAACCGAGAAGGCCTGTTTTCCATAAAGTTAGAAAAAGGAACTTATGACCTTGAGATTGAATATATTTCATTTGAGGTCAAATATATTTCAAACTTCATCATGGATATAGATACAGATTTAGAAACTATAAAGCTTGAAGCTAAAGCTGGAGAACTGAATGAAGTTACCGTCGTAGCTGAAACCACACAAGTGGAAGTGAGACTTGATAAAAAGATTTATACCGTAGGAAAAGATCTAACCACAGCTGGAGGGACAGTAAGTGATGCCTTAGGAAATGTCCCTTCTGTAACGGTAGATATAGATGGAGCTATCAGTCTAAGAGGTAATAATAATGTAAGAATTTTGATTAATGGCAAACCCTCTTCTGTTGCTGGATTTGGAGATCAGGATGTATTTCAACAACTCCCTGCTGAAGCTATTGAATCTGTAGAGGTAATTACAAGCCCTTCTGCACGATATGATGCCGAAGGCACTGCTGGTATCATAAATATTATACTAAAAAGAGAAAAAACACTTGGCTTTAATGGGTCTATACGAGGAACACTTGGGGATCCGAAAAATTCAGGTGCGTTTGTTGACTTAAATTTAAGAACTGAAAATTTCAATATTTTTACAAGCCTTGGATATACCGATAGGACTAGACCTGGTAATGCATTTTTTGACACTGAATATACAGGTATTTCTAATTTTGATAGGATTATAGAAAACCGAGAGTATGATAGAACTGGTCAAAATTTTAATGTTAATGCTGGTGTAGAATACTTTATCGATGACATGTCTTCAGTTACCTCTAGTTTATTCACTAGGTCTGGTGATGATAGAGATATGACGACCAATACTAATAGACGATTCGTAAATGGAATTGAAAATAGTACTACGGTTAGAATTGAAGACGAATTAGAAGATGATAAGAGTTTTCAATACTCGATGAATTATGAAAAAAGATTTGATAAAGAAAATCGTGATCATAAGTTAACAGCAGACCTTCAATACTCTAGTAGTAATGAGACAAAAACTGGAATCATCAATGAAAATCAGACCCTTCCCAGTGATTCTTTAGTAGCATTACAAGATAACTTAGAAACCGAAAAAAGAAATAGTTATCTTATACAGGCAGATTACGTAAAGCCTATGGGTGACGCTCAATTTGAAGTTGGATTTAGAGGAGATTACACAGATCAAACTCAAGGATTTTTGGTTCAAAGGCAAAACCTCGAAACAGGTAATCTTGAAACAGATGAGTTTGTTTCAAGTGATTTTGATTTTCAGCAAAATATTACAGCCGTTTATTCACAGTATGGAAATAAATTTGAGCAATTTTCTTTTCTTCTTGGCTTGAGATACGAGCATACTCAATTGATTGGAACAACAACGCCGCTGGTTCCTGGAAGTTCTGATAGAATTTTTGATTTCGATAAAAATTTTGGAGGTTTTTTCCCAACCGTCAATTTGGTTTATGAATTAGGAGAAGATGAAAATGTTACTCTTGGATATAATAGACGTATCAATAGACCGAGAAGCTGGTTTTTAAATCCATTTCCATCTCAGTCAAGTAGAATAAATGTATTTCAAGGTAATCCAGATTTAGACCCTTCTTTTGCTAATGCCTTTGATTTAGGCTATTTAAAACGTTGGGAGAATCTTACTCTCACAAGTTCAATTTATTTTCAAAGAGAAACTGATGCTTTTGAACGCGTTGAGAGAGATACAGGAAGGTTAACCGAAGAAGATGGTATTCCCATTATTGAAAACATACCCATTAACCTGGCTACTGAACAGCGTTATGGTGCTGAAGTTGGTGTATTGTATAATCCTACCAAGTGGTTAAGAACCAATTTGAGTTTTAATTACTTTAGATTCGAAAGTGAAGGTGAATTTGAGGGTATTGAATATGGTGCTACTAATGAAAGCTATTTTGGTAGATTTAGTTCTAACGTTGTTCTGCCAGGAAAAATCCAATGGCAAACCAATGCCTTTTATAGAGGTCCTAGGGTAAATGCTCAAACTGAAACAGACCCTATAGCTTCTATTGATTTAGCCCTTAGTAAAGATTTTTTAAAAGATGATAATCTAACTATTTCTTTAAACGTTAGAGATTTATTTAATTCAAGAAAAAGAAATCAATTCACTATTACGGAAAATTTCACATCGAATAGTTCTTTCCAATGGAGAGTAAGACAAGTAACTGCTACTCTAGTTTATAGGTTTAATCAACAAAAGCGAGAACAAAACAGAAGAAGCAACACTGATGACGGAGACTTCGGTGGATCTTAGCTTTAGGCACCAAACAGAAAAAGCAGAATCGAAAGATTCTGCTTTTTCTTTATAAATAGTGTAATCTATTTGTTTTTGTTCTTTTTGCTTTCTTTAATTTCTTTCAAACGTTCGATTAGCGAACCTCCAATCCAATAA
>NZ_PJBS01000189.1 GCF_002836055.1 Psychroflexus sp. MES1-P1E | reverse complement strand
GCAGGAAGCAACAAAATGGAATTTAGACAAATCACATACTTCTGTCAAATTTTCAATCAACCGGTTCTTTTCGTAAATTACTGGTAAGTTAACCTCTTTTGATGGTAGTTTCAATTTTGACTCGAATAACCTAAAAGAAAGTAAAGCAAAATTTACAATTACAGTGAGTAGTGTGAATACGGAAAACGAGCAAAGAGAACAGCATTTGCAATCTCCATATTTCTTCGATTCTGAAACGTATCCAAAAATGACATTTACATCCACCAAATTCTCAAAAAAGACTGATACGGAATATTTGATATACGGAAAACTCACTATAAAGGATCAAATAAAAGATGTTGTTTTACCAATGAAAATAGCCGGTAAAATGGAGCATCCTATGGCCAAAGGAGTATTTGTTTTAAGTGTTGCTATAAATGCTACGATTGACAGAACGGATTAGGGGTGGGAACAGGAAATTGGGCGAAAACGATGGTACTCAGTGACGAAGTAAAAATTAATATCCCAATAGATTTAGTTCGTAAAAAGTAATCTTTATAGTACTATTGATTAAAGAAAAGAATCAGAGGGAAATTTTAGCAGTTTTTACTCTGGTTCTTTTATTAATTTATATCTGGTCGAAGAAACTACAGGTGATACAGGGGAAGTGAGAAATAATTAAAAGAAGGATGCTACTACTCCCTACAAAATATATAAATCAACAAAAACGTCCGATTTTTACAAATTTCAATTATACGTAACAAGTATCTTTGTGATAATAAAAACCTCAATAAACTTTGAAGTGCAAGATTTAAACAGTAGATCTGAACGAGCAATAAATTCTATTTTAAAACTAGAAAAATGGTAAAATTAATTTTATAAGCGCTTCATACGAACTAGAAAGTACTGCTGATGGAATGGTTAGATTAAGCCTTACTTCAAGCTATCAATTAACTTTAACAAACATCACCAAATTTTTAAGTTTGACTTTAATATGAAAAAATTAAAAACAAAATTTAAAAATATGGCTCAGTGCTTCATCGAAAGTTCAGTTCCTTTTAATCCCGAACTAATTATGGCTGAGTTCGTTATCCAATATTTTAAAAATTCTTTGATATGAGGATAAAAACATCGAGTATAAGGCGGTTTCTCTGGTTTTACCTAGGTACAACTTTTGTTTTATTGCTGTTAGCGTTCTTTTTAATTCTACATAAAAACAACTACTCAGTGGATACGGCTGCTGTATTTTTTCAAGATTTCGTGGAAACTATGTTGACCAGTACTTTATTTCACATCATAGCAACGATTCCATATGTTATTTTTTTACTTATAAAAAGTATTATTTCCGACTATAAACGAAACAAAATTAAAGGCCTTTTAAAAGGCACGCTTTTAAAGGTAGCGATTCTTGTTACGGGTCTTTTTATTGGGAATTCAGTGCTACAATACTATCGGTTATCTGAAGAGTTGAATTATACTTGGGATTACTCCGTAGAAAACAATTCTGCCTGCGTAAATGATTATTATCGTATCGATAAAAAACAAAGAGGTATTCATGTATTCAATATAAGTGAAAATACAGAAGACCTCGAGAAGCTTAAGACTAATAATTTTGAATGGATTACGCTTACACCATTTATAGATCAAGGTCATTACAATAAACCATCGTTAAGATTAATCTCAGATGATAGCTATAACACTAAGCTAAAACACTACCAAGCGATAAAGGATGAATGTGATAAGTATGGAATAAAAATAATGCTGAAACCTCATATTTGGCTATCAGATATTCAAAACGGGAAGTGGCGATCTGATATTGAAATGGAAACTGAACAAGACTGGAATACTTGGTTTGAGAATTACGATCAAACCATTATAAAATATGCAGAACTTGCGGAAAAATTAAAGCTTGAACAATTCTGTATAGGTACGGAGTTAGAAACGACTGTTTATGAAAAACCCCATAAATGGATGGACCTAATAAAAAGAGTTAAAGCAACTTATAAAGGAAAGCTGACCTATGCAGCCAATTGGGATAATGAGTACAAAGAAGTGCCTTTTTGGGATGAATTAGATTATATAGGCATTCAAGCTTACTTTCCGTTAAGTAAAAAAGATGACCCAACTCTTTTAGAGTTGGAAAACTATTGGAGAAAACATGCAGAAGAAATCTCGTTGGTTAGTTCAAAATTTAACAAACCTATACTTTTTACAGAATTAGGTTATAAGTCTATTCTAGGTACTTCTAAAAAACCATGGGAATGGAATGGTATGAATAGTCTATATTCTAAAATTTCGAAGGGGGAACAACTCTTGTGTTATCAGGCCTTTTTTAATACTATATGGAAAAAACCATGGTTCCATGGTATTCACATTTGGGAATGGCAAGGTAGTGGTGCGTCTGATGGTAATAACACTAATTTCACTATTGAAGGTAAACCATCACTAAATCTCGTCGCAAAATGTTTTAAAGTTTATTAACAATAAAATACGTCTAGGCTATTATTTTTTGTCTTATGAACAACTAAATAGATCATATTTTTAACAAACATCACATTTCAATATATACTCAGGTATATATTACAAATGTAGATGGCTTGGTATGCCTTTTTAATAATTTTCCGGAAATGGAACGTCATGCTCGGTTAACAATAGGAAGGGTTTTTAGCCATTTAGTGGAACGAATTACGTGTATGCGATTTACATCTAACAAGGATAGATATCTTAATTTTCAAATAATCCATTCAGTTATTTTCCACCGTATTCCTATGGGAATGGTTGCATCTTATTTGGGTGTAACTCAAGAAACATTGAGTAGGGTATGAGCTAAAAAGTAATTATTTGACATAGGTCAAAAGTTTAGAGATATAAACCCATTAATCTTGTAAAAAATTAGAATTATGAATATTACTAGAGTATTAAAATTATTTTCTATCGCATGTCTGACAATTTTATCATTTAAATCGTTTGCCCAAGAAACTTTAAAAACTAAGAATATTGAGTCTGTATTGTACCTAGGAGATTCGAAAAGTCAACCATTAGTTGTTGGTTTTGGTGGAGCAGAAGGTGGGAATGCTTGGACAAGTGATCAATGGAAAGAAAATAGAGATCAGTTTATAAGAAAAGGATATGCTTTTTTGGCAATAGGCTATTTTGGTGCAAATGGAACACCAAAAAAATTGGACAAAATAGCAATAGAAGACGTCTATAATGCAATTAAAGAGGCTACAAAAAATAAAAAAGTTAATAGCAGTAAAATTGCAATTGTAGGAGGTTCAAGAGGTGCAGATTTGGCGTTGTTAATTGGTAGTTATTATAAGGACATTGATTGTGTCGTTGGTTTAGTTGCTAGTAATGCTGTTTTTCCTGGAATTACAGACCATTTTACCACATCGAGTTGGACTTTCAATGATAATGAACTCCCATTTATACCTGTAAATGATGCAGCCATACCTTATTTGATGAAAAGGGATTTAAGAGGGGCATATCAGGCTATGCTCCAAGATACCATAGCAGAAAGGAAATCTTTGATTAAGGTCGAAAAAATAAAAGGCCCTATTCTATTGATTTCTGCAACCAAAGACGAAATTGCGCCTACTACGGAAATGTCAAATAAGATTATCTCAAGGTTAGAAAAGAATAATTTCAATTATACTAAGGAGCATGTGGCAATAGAAGGCGGACACGCGGAACCGCTCAAACATTTCGATTTAGTATTTGATTTTTTAGAAAAACATTTCCCGGTGAATTAATTGCAGGGGTTAATCATAGGAACATATTTTAAAAGTCCTAATTGGGGCATTTGAACTTTTTAAAATAATACAAAACATTTTTTTAAGCTATATAGTTAATGGTGAGTATATTAAGTTTTATATACTCTAGTTAATTCAAATTAATAATAAATTAAGGAAGACTAAAAATGAAACAAAGTTTATCATACTATATTACTTTACCAATAATAAAAATAAAAGGATTAAAAAAGATTTTAGTAAAGTAATAATAGACTATAAGAAAATAAGAAAAGAAGAAAAGAAGATGTTCATTATCCGAAAGGTGAATTTTTTAAACAGAATCGACTACGAACCTTTAAATTTTCGGATACCTTCGTTACCGAAATAGGATTAAATGAAAATTCGGAAAGTCTTTTAATATTCGTTCATGGAGGTGCATTTATTTCTGGACCAGCCCAACATCATTGGGATACTTTAAAAAAAATCGCACAACAAACAAATTATAAGATTTGGATGTGTAATTATCCC
>NZ_PJBS01000188.1 GCF_002836055.1 Psychroflexus sp. MES1-P1E | reverse complement strand
GTAAGGTTTGTTGCGTGTTTCTAGCAACTAATCTAGTAAATAATTACAGACCAAGAAAGTCTGCGAGGACTTTCGCAAGTAGGCAAAAAGCCAGCAATAAATTATATACGGTGTTGCCAGCAGTACTTTTTCAGTCGTAATGAAATCTACATTTCGCAATTAATATTTCTCCTTCTCTATATTGGTAAATCAGTCTATGTTCGCTATCAATTCTTCTTGACCAAAACCCTGCATATTTATGTTTTAGCGGTTCGGGTTTTCCAATTCCGTCAAAAGGGTTTCGAGCGATGTCTTTCAGAAGTTCATTTATTTTCTTCAGTTTTTTCTTGTCTGTTTTTTGCCAATACAAATAATCCTCCCAAGATTCGTCAACGAAAATATACTTCATTTTAATTTTCGATTAGGTCTTTGTTGAAAGTTGTTCCGCTTTTTAATTTGTCAATTGCAGAATCTAATCTTAATTCATTTTTTCGAGAAGAAAGTTCGTGATTTGTAGCCATTAAAGAATTATATTCATTTAATGACATAACTACAATTCCAGAATCTTTTCCTCGGTTTATGATTAAAGTCTCAAAGTTCTTTGTTACTCTGTCCAAGTAACTTTTAATATCCTTTCTAAAGTCAGAAACAGTTGCTATTTGCATAATATTGTATTTTATAAAGTACAAATATATGTACAAAATTTGATATTTGCAATTTTTTTCCTGTATTGCTCGCAACGTGTTGTATGTGGTTTGTTGCGTAGTTAAGCAACTAAGTTAGCAAAAAGGGAACGAACCAGAGGAAATTCCGCAGGAATTTCCACGTAGGTAAGAACCAAGCAATTAATTATACACGTTGTTGTCTTTAGTGCTTTTTTGTCCGTTTTGTCATTCGTTATTACTAATTAAAAATCATTATTTCTTTTTGAATTTTTTATCAATCATCTTTCTTTTCCATTCTTCTCCAAAAAAATCAAGATAATTAAGAGAGTAAGCTCCTAGACCAAATATCCAAAAAATTAACATATAAAGAAAGAGAAACCAACCTTCCGAATCTGAATCATTAATCGCTATCCAAAGGAATATAATAAGGTTAACTATTGCGAAAATAAGAAGTTTATAAAATCCTTTTACATTTTGAACATATTCTTCTTCTTTTCTAATTTGATCTACTTCTTCTTTTTTATTCGAATCTTCAATATTGGTTTCGAAGACGGCTGCCAAAGATTTAAGAGATTCTAACCCTGCGTTTTCCCCGTTTTCTATTCGTTGAATAGTTCTTTTGCTTAAACCGCTCATTTCCGCCAATTGTTCCTGAGACCAATGACGCTCTAATCTCATTTTTTTAATATCTCTTAAGTTAATTGTGTTAGAATTCATATTCTTATTGTTTTAAGTTTTATGCAAATCTAAATATTAACTTCTCCTTTATATTGTAAGCGATAAGACACATATATGACAAAGATATGACAGTAATCTGACACGTACTAAATTCCCTATTGATTCCATTTTGTACTTGAGGAATAGTTCAGTTTTTTTGATTAAAACGGCTTTATTTATAAGCTGAAAATTTGCTGACCTAGAAATATCTAGGCATTAAAGACAACGGTTTTGTATATGATTAGTGGCGTGTTTATGCACCTAATTTAGCAAATAAAAACCGAATAGAATATCCGAGAGGATTTTCGTAAGTAAGCTCAAACTAGCCATTAATTATATACGGTGTTGTAAAACGTATTTTTATAAATCTAAAATTCCGAATGTTTCTGTATATGGAACATCAATACTGATTATATCAAATTTTGGGTTAGTTCCTTTTTTCAATAAAGCCAAAGTGTTTTTTGAACGAACGTCAGAAGTTACGAAATGACTAATAGTTTTATCTAAATCAGATTGAGCAAAAAGTTTTGAATCATTAGGAATTATTGCTCGTGGTGATAGTTTTTCCACATTGATTTTGTTTTCTGTGAAAATAATTTTGGCGAATTCTCCTGTTTTTTCAGCTTCTTTTAGATTAAACGGAACAATTTGGACATTTTTTAGAGGTAAGTCTTCAAGTTTTCCGAGAACACAATATTCCGCAATACTAATAGTAGAAACTTTTAGAGCTATTTCATTTTCCAAGAAATATTTAAAATAACCAACAGTATTCGAGTGAAGTGGGTCTTCGTCATTAAGTAGCCGAATAAAAAAACTTGTATCTAACAAAACACTATGCTTCATATCCGCCTCTTAAATTTAACAACCATTCATCAGGATTAATGTTATTCCAGCTTTTTTTGGCTTTTTTAATTAGTGAATTCAGATAATCGCTATCGAATTTTGGGTGATAATTAATTAGTTCTAATAAAGAAAGTGATTTTGTGTCAATTTCGCCAGTCTCAATATTTTGTTTTCCACTTGCTCTAACACCGAGTTTTTTATAAAGTAAATTTTCTTCTCTATCCTTTAAAAATTCTTCTCCAGTTTCAATTGATAAGTATCCATAATCTTGAGTATCTAAATGGATATTAGCTTTACTTTTTCCTCCAGCATCTTTTAAGATACCATAAAAGTAGAATTCCGCTTCAACCCAGATGTTTTCTGTTCTAAAATATTTAGTAGAAGCATTTATTGTTAATTCATAGTCGTCTTTGAGAGAAGTTTTTATTTGAAATTCATAATTTTTCTGACGAGATAAATTTTGAATATTTTCAATTGCTCTTGCAGTTTTTAATTCCAAAAAATCTATAGATTCATTGGCTTGAACTTGACCTAATACAGCACTAAAACCTATTACTGTTTGAATTGTTGTTTTAAACAAATGTCTGACAGAACCTTCTTGAATATCATAAGTAATGATTGGTCTATCTTTCTTATTATTAGGATATAGTAAATCCTCAACATTTTGCAAAATCGTTGCAATATGCTTAATATCGTAGTTGTCAGGACTTAAACTTTGATTGCCTAATTTACCTACAACTCGGATTTCTATGTCTCCAATTTTTTCCACAATTCAAAGATACAATTATTTTAATATGGTTTAAAGGTTTGTTTTTTTCATTATGTTTTACAACGATCCGGCTATGCGTAGTGCGGGATTTGAAAAGCGGAGTTTTCAAATCTGCACGTAGCCAAGAGTTTATATTTTGTTTTTAAATTATTCACTTTAAATACCAAATTAAAGTATTGGCGAATTTCATTAATTGTATTTACCTTTCGTTTAGCAGAAACTCCGCATTACGTATAGGTTTTGTTAGGCAATGTTTAATTTGCAATCTGTTCTAATACTTTTTCAGGAATTAATTGTTTTAACACCTCGTCTTGTTGGTCATTGTATTCTATGTACGTCCATTTATTCGAGTCTATGTTTGATATAGCAATCATTGATTTTTTTGCATTAATATCGAATTTATTATTAGTGTCATCATATTTTACATTGTCGAGACCATAAGCTCCGATGAAGCTTTGTTTTAATTGCTCCTTATTTTTGAGCATTACACCACTAATTTTGATTGTAAGGCCACCATTATAATAAACTCTACAAAATTTTGAGTTTTCATAATTTATGACTTTCGAGATTTTTTCGATTTTGTCAAAATCTGTTTTCATCTCCATTCCCATTTCTTCCATTTGATTAAAGGTCTGTATCATTTGTTCTTTTGTTATAAGGTCAAATAGCTTTGGATATGTCATATTTATTACTCCATCCCAGTCTCCTTTGTTAAATGCATCAAGATAATTCGAAATGTCAGTTGTGAATTCTGACTTTAAATCATTATTATCCTTATTGTAAACTGCTGTCTCGTCTTTGTCTAGAGTTGTGTTTTTGTCTTGTCCTTGAGTACCGCAACTTATTAATGCTGAGAGTCCGATTGTTAATAAAAGATTCAATTTCATTGTTTTTATCTTTAAGAATATATTGCTTAACAATAGTATATAGAACATATGTTCTATATACCTCCAATATAGGATATATATAACATTATGATCTATATACTTCCAATATAGGATATATATAACATTATGATCTATATATCTTTTATATAATTCTAAGAATCAAGAGGATTTTTTATTGTTTTAAAAGTATTTGTAGCAACATGAGTATAAATCTCAGTGGTCTTGCTAGAGCTATGACCCAATAATACTTGAATTTGTCTTAAGTCTACACCAGCCTCTAGGAGATGTGTAGCAAAACTATGCCTAAGCATATGAGGAGTTACTGTTATTCTGATCTTTGCTTTATGAGCTGCGGTCTTCACCACTTTAACTACAGATTGACCGCTATATTTTCCTCCCTTCTGTCCCTCAAACAAATACTCCTTAGGTTTCCAAGTTTTATAATAGCTT
>NZ_PJBS01000187.1 GCF_002836055.1 Psychroflexus sp. MES1-P1E | reverse complement strand
AGGCTAAAAAAACTCACGATAACTAATGAACGATAGAATTATAAACTGGAATCTTGACCCTACAATTTATTGGATAACCGAAACTTTTCCTTTAAAATATTATGGATTATTTTTTATGACTGGAATTCTTTTGGCACATTACGTTGCGAAACGCATTTATATTAAAGAAAATATACCAATTGAAAATTTAGAAAAGTTATTCATTTACGTTGTTGTGGGAATACTTTTAGGAGCAAGACTCGGACATTGTTTATTTTATGATCCATCATATTATTTTGCAAACCCAATCGAAATTTTACTGCCAATAAAAAAAATAGGAGATACATATCAATTTATCGGATTTCAAGGATTAGCAAGTCACGGAGGAGGAATTGGAACTTTAATCGCAATCGGAATTTACTGCAAAAAGTATAAAACAAACTATTTATGGGTTTTAGACAAAATTGCAATTGCTACACCAATAGTCGCTGTCTTCATCAGATTAGGGAATTTTATGAACTCTGAAATTTATGGAAAACCAACAAATGGAAATTGGGGAGTTATTTTTCAAAGAGATGATTTAATACCAAGACATCCAACTCAACTCTATGAAGCATTTTCTTATCTTTTAATATTCGGAGTATTAATGCTCATTTATAATAAAATGGCAAAAGAAAAATCTAATGGACTAATTTTTGGAGTTCTTTTAGTTTTGGTGTTTTCTGCTAGATTTATAATTGAATTTTTTAAAGAAAACCAAGTCGGATTCGAAGATGGAATGACAATTAATATGGGACAAATCTTGAGTATTCCTTTTATAATTGTCGGACTAATTTTAATCTTTATGAAAAAACGCCCAGTGTACAACACCGTATAAAATTAATGGCTAGTCCTCGCCTAATTACGAAAATCCTCGCGGATTTTCTATCTGGTGTTTATTTGCTAAATTAAGTGCTTAAACACGCCACTAATCTTATACAAACTCGTTGTGTGCAATTGCTCAGCAGACCTAAAAAAACTGAATGAAAATAGAAAAAGACAATTTAACACCGAAACAAAAGAAAAACGTTTATCTGATAATACTTTTACTCGGAATTATTATTTGTGCTTTTTTCTTTTACAAAAATTACGACAATGAAAATCGGGAAAAATTATTGTCTGAAAATTTTGAATTTACATATTGCAGAATTATTGGAAGTAATACATACAAATCTAAAACAAACTTTCTCGAATATAATGTTGACGGAATAAAATACGAAACTCGACCTTTAAGTTCAAGGATTTTTAATATTGGAGAATTTTATAGTATTAAATACTCTAAATCAAACCCTGAAATTTCGGAAGTTGATTATACAAAACCAATAATATTAAACAAAAATGACTTTGACTTTACAAACGGAATAGTAACTAAAACATTTGAAAAAGAAAGTTTGAGTGTTCTTTCATTCTCTTATAATTATCAGAATGAAAATTATGAACGAGAAATCATTCTTGAAAAAATTGGTGAATTAAAGAAAGGAAAACAAATTGAAATATTAGTGAATAAGAAAAATCCTGAAATTTCATATTTAACTGAACAAATAAAAGCGGAATAAAAAACTGCACACAACACAGTATATAAAAAATTGCTGGTTTTGTGCTTAAACAAAGGTCGTTGCGTGTTTGCTACATCTGATTTTCCTTCGGAAAATCCTCGCACACAAACACGCAACTTTCCATATACTAACACGTTGTGGTTAATGCAAAAAACAGAAAATAAAATGATTTTAGCACTTATTTTAATAATCAGTTTATTTCAATTGACTTTTTATTTTCTGACTTATAGATATAAAATTAGAATTCCGAATTTTGTAATTCTAATTTTAGTTTTAATCGGGTATTATTTTATTCTTCCTCAATTCTTTTATCCAAAACCAAGAACAGACGGAATTAATTGCGGAATGCCTATTTTAGGAATTAATCTTGGATTTTGGATTTTCGGAACAATTGGAGCTCTAAGTTCTCATATAATATGGATGTTCATAAAAAAAAAGAAAAATGCATTGGAGAAGATGTGATTATAGAATAGAAAGTTTAAACCTAACAATCGAAGGTCTTGAAAAATCTATACTTGAGTTAGATAAAAAAATTGAAGAGATTGAATGGTATGACGGAATTTGGTTTTTAGAAGAAGTTGAACCTATAATTGGACTATCATTTATAGCGCTTCAAAATTACATAAATAGCAGTATTTACGACAGGTTTGAGACATTAGAAAATCAATATAAAAAATATAAATTTGGTGAATTAGTAAATAATACAAAAAGAACTGAAATTGAGTTAATAATAGGAATAGCAAACTATTTTAAACACAGAGATGACGAAAATGATTTAAGAAAAGGGACTTCAACTGTTTTATTAGATTGCGGTTTGAAAATAAATAAAGACATTGATATTACTGAGTCACCAATTATAAAAGGATTGGAATTGTTAACCGAAAAATGGAGCTTATCTGATTTGATAACTATTGTAGACAAATGGAGAGAAAACTTGTGGATTGAAAAAAAGAAACACTAACCACAACAATGGCTATAATTAATACGGGTTTTGATGCTTAACCCAAAGTTTAGAGCTTTAAACTAAGTCCGCCAAATCTTTTGATTTGGCTTTAGAAAAAAAAGATAAAACAAAATAAAAAGTTTTGGCTAAGTGCTTAATCGAAAGTTCACTACTTTTAATTCCCGTACTAACCATAGCCTAAACGTTGTAAACAATATCAGAAAACAAATGAGATACTATTATTTAACTATAATTCTAATTCTTTTATTTGTGAGTTGTCAAAATTCAATATCAGATAAAGTTGAATTTATTTGTGAAAATGGAAATAAGAAGATTACGATAGAAATTGAAAACGGAATGGATTTCTTAACTTATAACAAACCTTCCAAAACGAATTTTGTAGTAACCAATATTGACCCCGTAAACCTCAGAATAGCTGGACCGGGAATTACAATTCTTGGGACGAACAAAGATAAAACTGCAATGCAAACTGAAATTAAAGTAACTACAAACTATTTAGAAAATGACACACTGAATATAAAAGTTTGGTATGATAATGAAGATAGCCAAAAGGTATGCGAATTTAAGATCCCTGTGAACAAAGCGGAATGAAATACTGTTTACAACAACGTATAAAAACAATAGGGCAATTGGTGCTTAACCCAATTTTTCAGGCACTTTTTCGAGGTCGCCAAATTTTTAAATTTGGCTTATTTAGAAAAAATGATAATAAGTAAAATTTAAAAATTCGGCTTGCGTTCAACCGAATGGTAGTTGCGTTTTTTTCGCCCTACTGTTCTTATACAAACCGTTGGCACACATTAAAAAATCACAATTTAAATTATAATAATAAACAATAAAAATGATAAAAACACTTTTGACAAGTTTAGTAATTGGAATTATAAGTTTTAATACTTACGCACAAACTAAACAAGAAACAGTAAACTTGCTATTAGAGAAAACAGGAGCAACAGCTGAAATTAAGCAATTTGACGCTATCTTTGAGGCTAAAATTAGCGAGAAAACTACATCATTTGAGAACGAAGAAGATTTTCAGAAATTTTCAAAAATAATGAAGTCTGGATTTAATTCTAAAAATGCTGAAATATATTTTAAAGAATATTTAGTTAATAATTCAGATAAAGACAGTCTACAAAAAACAATCATTATGTATCAAAATCCTATATTTAAGGAAATGACTCGGATTGAACTTAAAGCGAATAATCCTGACAATCAACAAGATAAAATGACTTTTTTCCAAAACATGAAGAGTAACCCACCTTCTCAAGAGAGAATTCAACAGTTAACCAATTTAAATAATGAACTAGCGACTTCTGAAATGACTGTTAAAATGTTGAAAAATATTATTTTCTCAATGGCAAATGGTGCAAATTTAGGACAACCAAAGGAAAAACAAATTTCAGAAGAAGAGCTAAAAACAAAATTACAATCAGCCCTGCCAGAAAATTTTTCAGCGCAAATGACCAATCAACTAGTTGCATTGTCAATTTATACATATAAAGATGTTAATGATAATGATTTATCTGAATATATTAACTTATGGAGTTCTCCAATTGGAAAGTATTATATCAATTTAGTATTTGGTGCATATGACTATTCTTTCTCTAAAATGGGTGAGATTATAGGTAAATCGTTTAAGGAATTAGAAAAGTAGAAAAATTTAATGATTAAAAAAACGTGTGCCAACACCGTGTAAAAAAAATTGCTGGTAAAAGCCTATTTACGAAAATCCTTGCGGATTTTCTATCTGTGATTTATTTGCTAACTTTAGTGCTTAAACCACGCAACTTTGTCTTAC
>NZ_PJBS01000186.1 GCF_002836055.1 Psychroflexus sp. MES1-P1E | reverse complement strand
ATTTGTGCTATATCGAAAGGTTTGTGAATATTAATAAAGTCTGCTAAATATAAAATTTGGCGTTTATAGTAAAAAAGATAAAAGCAAAATATTTATATTTAGCTAAGTAATAAACCGAAACGATAGTGCTTATCAACTGCCCTACGTTTCTTATACTAAACGTTGTACTTCATGCCAAAAAACTTAAAATCAATGACTTTTATAAAGGAAACATTCATAAAAAGATTCGAAGATTTTGCAATGAAAGCAGATGAAATTATTTCAAATAATCCTGAATACAAACAAAAATCACAATTATATCACTACACTTCATTAGAAGCTATAGAAGCAATGATTAAATCTCAATCCATTAGAGCTTCTAGTATTTTTTTAATGAACGACCCTAATGAATTAATATATGGTCAAGAATATATCTCCAATAAATTCAATCAAACACTATCAAACAAATTAAAGCAGTCATATAAAGGTCAATCAATTAACAACTTTTCAGCGTTTGTTTTCAGTCTATCAGAATTGAATGACGATATGAATCAATGGGAAAAATACGGGAATAAACATAAAGGAATACGTGTTGGTTTCACTCCTAAAAACCTTATTGAATTCTGGTGTGAAATTGATAATATTACTGTGTTTTTGATTCCAGTAATATACCATAACAATAATTCTAAATATCTAGAACCATATGGAACTATTTTTGATGAAATGAAAAGCGGTTTTATTTCAGACATCAACAGTTACTACATTGATAATGAAATTAGTCATACAGAGTTAAATGAATTGAAATTCTTCTGTTCATTAATATCTTCTATGATAAAAAGAAAAGAGTGGTCTTCAGAACAAGAATGGCGAATAATTTGTATTCCAAACGGTATTTTTCACAAAAATATAGATGGTAGCTTCCAAAATGGAAAATCAAATATATTTATAGAAAATAAAACACCAAACACATTAAAAATGTTTACAAATGATGGGCATGATGGAATTGCATCAAAAGACATCTTAAAAATAGGTTGTAATGCGGGCGATAAAGACCAAATAGGCTATATATTAAGCTTGTTATATGATAAAGAAGTTATTATGCAAGTTTCTCAATCTGACATACAAACTAGATGAAAAAACACGAAAGTACAACAAGGGCTATAATTAATACGGGGTTTGGTACTTAACCCTAAGTTTAGTGCTTTTAAACCAAGTCCGCCAAATCTTTTTGATTTGGCTTTATGAAGAAAAAAGATAAAACAAAATAAAAAGTTTTGGCTAAGTACTTAATCGAAAGTTCATTACTTTTAGTTCCCGTACTAACCATAGCCGAGCCGTTACCTCTCATTTGAAAAAAAATATGAAATACAAATTATCAATCTTTCTTTTATTAATATCTACGTTAAACATCTATGGTCAAGAAATAGAATCTAATCCGGAAAAACTCGAAACATTAGATTGGGACATAATGTACTGTGGCAGCACAAAAACTGAAGTAAAAGAGTCTTGCACTCTATACATAAAAAATGAAACAGACGATCCAATTCAAGGTTATTGGTTGAATTATTACAATACACTAGTAAAAGTTAGATTTGGAAGAATTGAGTCTCACAAAACGAAAAAACTCAACATTAAAGCAAATGAATATTGGGTCTTTAGTGATTTAGATGACAATGCACTTGGAGTATATCAAACAACATCTGGAGTAAATGAAATTATTATTGACGAATCAAATATTAAAAATTCAGTAAAACTTCCAAAAACCATAGAAGATAGAAGTATTCCTGGGACTTCCTCTGGTGGAGAAATTTTAACAGAACAACGGTCTTACGATGTACTGCATTATGATTTAAGTCTTGAGATACTGCCAGAAAGCCATTATATAAGAGGCAATAATAAAATCACAGCAAAAGTTTTAGAAAATTTAGATGATTTTGTGTTTGACCTTGATTCGCTATTAACTATTGAAAATGTATATCTGGTAAAGAATGATAAGAGCATTAAATTACCAGTTGAAACAATCGATGGTAAACATTGGTGTAAATTACCAACACAATATAAAAAAGATGAACTCATAATTGTGAATATTGAGTATAGCGGTAATCCTAGAATAGCTACTCACGCGCCTTACAAAGGAGGTTTTTCTTGGAATAAAACAACAGATTGTCAACCTTGGATTGCAACATCCTCTCAAATCGATGGTGCTGATGTTTGGTTGCCTTGCAAAGACTATCAATGGGATGAACCAGATTCAGTAAGCCTTTCCTTTACTGTTCCAAAAGAGTTAAAAGCCATATCCAATGGAATATTAATAAACAAAATAGAAAATAGAGACGAAACTACTACCTATAATTGGGAAGTGAAAAATCCTATTAATAATTATGACATCGCTCTGAATATAGCCCCTTACGTTTATATACCAGACAATTACGTGGGTATTACAAATGATAGCTTGGATTTAGGATATTGGGTTTTGCCTGAAAATTTCGAAAAAGCGAAAGAATTTTATGGGTACAGTAAAAAATATCTTAAATTCCTAGAATTACATCTTGGCCCATATCCATTTCGAAAAGAAAAGCTAGGCATAGTCGAAGTTCCATTTATTGCTATGGAACATCAAACAATTATTGCCTACGGACCAAATTATTCAACAAAATATCCTGAATACAACTCAACTGTTTTTCACGAAATTTGTCACGAATGGTTTGGCAATATGGTAACTGCTGTTGACTGGAAAGATTATTGGATTCAAGAATCCCTAACAGGATATATGGAGGCATTATATGAAGAATCAATAGAAGGAGAAAAAGGTTATAAAGAAAAAATTAAATCATTTGACCGAAAGCTCTTAAATAAAATTCCTTTATCACCTGATACGATAGTAAATTCAAGAGAGATTTATAGTGGAGATTCTTATAAAAAAGGGGCATATCTTCTTCATACTTTACGTTATCTAATAGGTAAAGACAACGTTTTAAAGGTTCTAAGATTGATGGCATACCCAGATAAAAAATTAGAATTGATAACTAATGGAGGACAATGCCGATTTACAAATACAGATGAATTTTTTAGTATAGTTCAGAAAGTAAGTGGACAAGATTTAGATTGGTTTAAGCATATTTATTTCAAAAACGCAACACTTCCAGAACTATCAATTGTTGAGAATACAGAAGGTATACTATTAAAATGGATTGTGAATAATAATATGGATTTCTCAATGCCTTTGGAAATAATGACTAAAGATGGTATTTCAAATGTTATTTTTAAGGATGGGTTAGCACAATTAAATTTAAGCAGAAAAGATATTATTGAAATAGACCCAAATAAATGGATATTATACAATAAAACTGAATGAAAACGAGAGGTAACAACGTATATAGCTCATAGCTAGTCAGTTGCTTAATCGAAGTTAATGCATATTTGGAAAGTCGCCAAATTTTTAAATTTGACGTTTTTCAATAAAAAAGATAAATAGTAAAATTTAAAAATCTGGCTTGTGCTCAACCGAAAATAATTTTATAATTTGCACGCTACTAGCCATATACAGAGACGTTGTAGTGCATTAAGACAATGAAAAAATCAATAGAATATATAGCGAACAAATCAAAGGAACTATTATCAACTCAAATTGATAGTTATCGCTCGCTTCATCAAAAAGCTGGAACTGTTATAGCTGTTGGAGCATTATTTGCTCCTTTATTTCTTTTTTTAGTCGAAAAAGCTGAATTATGGGTAAGAATTACAGCATCAATTCTGATTACACCATTAATTGCAGGAATTATACTGTTACTCTTGACATTAACAGCTAAAAAATTGAATCAAGGATATGATGAATCTAATTTTGAGAATTTAATTAATCAAGACATTGATGAGGTTCAAAAAATTGAGATAGCATATAATAAATATTCTATTGAAAAAAATGAGAAAATATTAACAAACCAGAATAAGAAATATAATTGGGGAATTGGATTAATAATTATTGCAATTATTCTTTCGATTTTTTTATTAATCCTTGACACTTCGATTAAAAATAATTCATCACATAACAAACAAAATAATACTATGGCAAAAGATAACAAAAAAACAAAAACAAGCTCTAAAACTGATTCAGTTAAGATAGTGACATTACCAAAGGTTGACCCTAAAAAAGTAATACAATTAAACGAAGGTGTTGACCCAAAAAAAGAAACGAGAAAAGATAAAAAATAACGCACTACAACACCGTATAAAAATAATGCGGTAGTTATTGCTTAATCAAAGATTAGTGCTGTTTTATTACGTCTGATTTTCCTTCGGAAAATCCTCTCATACAAAACCACACTATTCTTATACATAAACGTTGTGAGCAATGCGAAAAA
>NZ_PJBS01000185.1 GCF_002836055.1 Psychroflexus sp. MES1-P1E | reverse complement strand
AGTAATGATTGGGTCATAAATCATAAAAGTTTTACGACAAGAAAACCCTCAGAATATTCAATTCAAGCTTTTGAAGAAAGCTTTATCTATGAACTTTCAATAGATGCTATACATAGATTAATTGCTCAATCTCAATCATTCTTCCAAATGGGTAAAATTTTAGAGGAATCAACTTCACGAATTGATTTTTTTGACAACAATAATACACCAGATGAAAAGTATGACTTCATAATTAAAAACAAACCAAGTTTACTTCAAAAATTTCCACAAAAAATAATAGCATCTTATCTTAAAATCACACCTGAAACATTGAGTAGAGTGAGGAAAAGAATTAAATAATTTCTTGATTTCAATCAAGTGATGAATTTGGATAAACCATTGATATTTGTCTTTCTAATTAAATATCAAATCAATGGAAAATCATTTTTACAAAAGCACAAGTATCTCACTTATTTTAGGAGCATTATTAATTATAATAACAATGGTTATGCACCCAAGTGGGGGCAGCATTGAACATATCATTAAAATTTCTAAAACAATTACAATTGCTCATTCATTAGCTATTTTCAGTTTACCAATAATCTTATTTGGTTTTTACGGACTTACAATAAATCTTTTAGATAAGTGGAAACTATCAGTATTGGCATTTATTATTATTTCATTTGGACTAATTGGAGCAATGTTTGCTGCAATTTTCAATGGACTAACTTTACCTTATTTTCTGAATCAGTATTCAGAAAGGTTAGAAGAAAATATTGAAGTATTAAAACCTATAACAAACTTCAGTTTTGCAATAAATAAACCTCTAGATTATATTTTTATTGTTGCTTTTTGTTTAGCAATAATGATATACTCTATCATCATATTATTAGAAAATAAATTCCCAAAATGGATTGGATATTTAGGAGTCTTTATCATTCTTTTTTCAATTATTGGAGGATTAACGGGGTTTATTTTCACAAGCTTAACTGGATTTAGAATATTTACATTCAGCATCGCTACTTGGATTCTATCAAGCGGAGTACTTCTATATAAATCTGACAAATGAAAATATTAATCTTTGGCGCCTCAGGTTCTGGAACAACAACGCTTGGAAAAGAAATTGAAAAAATAACGGATTTCACCCATTTGGACGTAGACGATTATTATTGGAAGAAAACTGAACTACCTTTTCAAGAAAAAATCCCATTAGTTTTAAGGAATAAAAGCCTGAAAGCGGATTTTAAGAAATTTGAGAATTTAGTAGTAAGTGGTTCAATGGTGAGTTGGGGAAAAGAATGGGAACAAGCATTTGATTTAGCCATTTTTATCATTTTGGAAAACAAAGAAAGAATAGAGAGACTGAAAAAACGTGAAACTGAACGTTATGGAAAAAAACTTCTGACTGACAAAAACATCCAACAGAATTCAAAAGCATTTTTAGAATGGGCAAACCAATACGAGAATCCGAATTTTAATGGAAGGTCACTTAAAGTTCATAACGACTGGATTGAATTACTTGGCTGCAAAGTTCTAAAACTAGACGGACGAATAGAATTGACCGAAAAAGTGGAAACTGTCATTAAGGTAATAAAAACTACTGGCAACACCGTATAAAATTAATTGCTGGTAAAAGCCAATTTACGAAAGTCCTCGCGGACTTTCTATCTGTGATTTATTTGCTAACTTTAGTGCTTAAATCACGCAACTAATCTTATACAACAACGTTATGCTTAATGAATGTGCTACTTCATCATGAAATGAAAAACAATAAAATGAATTGGATAAAGACGAACGATCAACCTCTTTCGAAAGAAGGTAGTTCTGGAGAAAGAGTTATTGTAGAAATGTATAGCTCAAATAAAAATGAAACTCCAACTTATAGAGGTACGGTAAAACTGAACTCAGGTATTGGCAGAATTGCATTTACATTGATCGATATTGATTCTAAAAAAAAGTGGGTGAACCGCCTAACTAATCATAATTTGATTGAGGGAGATATCTTTGGGGTGGAATATAGCACTTACGAACATTACAATCTTGCATGGCCAGTATCAGATCGTGAATATGTGCTAAAGGCAAAATGGACAATAGATAATAATGCTGAAACCCCAAGTGCAAAGCTTGAAATATCATCAACTACTCACAAAAAATATCCGCTAAGAAACGATAGGGTGCGAGGTGATTTAGAATCATTAATTTTTCACTTAAAGGAAGTTACTCCAGAAACAACTGAGGTAACAGTTGAAATTAAAGTTGATCCAAAAGGGAAACTCCCTAAATTCTTAGCAAATCAAATTCAAAATAATTGGCCGTTAACTACATTAAGAGCACTAAGCAAAGAAGTAAGTCAAGGAGAGGAACGACACAAACTTTTCCTTTAAAAATGATAAGCATAACACTATGTAAAAATGCATTAAAACGCATTTTACATTAAACGTTGTGTGCAATGAAGGAAAACCGAACTGAATTCAAATGAATAACAAAAAAAGGAAAGAAATTCTATTCAAAATTTACTCGGAGAATTTTAAATTCATAAAAGACAATTCAAGTTTAAAAGATAATTTTGATAAAGGATTTGGCTGTTTTTGCCCAATTTGTTTAAACTACTTTGTAAAAGAGGATTTAGAAGCCAAAGTAAATCCTCTGACGCTTGAACATAATCCACCACAATCTTTAGGAGGAAAAAGTAGCATTTTAACTTGTAAGAAGTGTAATTCAGACGCTGGACATAAAATAGATAATGAGATTTTAACAGCATTATTAGAAATTGATGCGTTACACTTCAAGCCAAACTCTGAAATTAAAACACAGTTCTATAATGAATCAACTGATGGAAAAGGTGTAAATGCCAAAATCAAAATTGAGGAAGATGGAAAGTTCTTAATTAATATAGATACTAAAAACAACAATCCTAAAATACATAAGAAATTTTTTGACAGTGAAGTTCAAGAGTATAATTCGCCTTTATTTATCAACGATATTTCTAAAAGTGGATGGAGTAAAAAACTAAATTTCACATTTGATAAACCAAATAAAACAAACGAAAGATTAGCCTCAATTTCGCTGTTGAAAATTGCTTATTTAATGGCTTTCGAAAAACTTGGACATCTTTATATTTTTAATAAGAATACAGAAATAATTAGGGAACAGATAAAACATCCTGAAAAGGAAATTATTAAAAATCCTTTTTGGATAACGTATCAATTTCCCGATAATCTTCTTGGAGTAAACATAATTACTAAACCTCGTGAATTGCGTTCAATTTTAGTAATCTTTAATTTAAAAACTAAATCTGATAGTTATAAAATATCGATTTGTTTACCTGGATTTAGTGAAGGTGATGAAAAAATATATGAAAATATTAAAGACATTTTATGTCAGGGAAATGGATTTCAAAATATCGAAGTGAATAATTATATAAACTCTGAATACAACATTAAGGATATCGAAAAAACATTTCGTTTAGTCCAATTTTGGGAATCTTTTGTAGAAAAACAATAAAATGAAGAAATCACTGCACACAACACCGTATATAATTTATTGCTAGTTCTAGCCTACTTACGAAAATCCTCGCGGATTTTCTATTCGGTAATTATTTACTAAATTAGTTGCTTGAAACACGCAACAAACCATATACAACAACGTTAGGAGCAAGCTGAGGAAAACCTATAAATTAAATAATATTGGAATATTATAATAAATATTTTGAAGGTGTATTTTGGATACCTGGAAAAGAGGAAAGAAAGACAATTTCAACTCTATTTATTGATGAAAATGGAATTGCGACTATAACATCTTTAGAATCTTTAGACATTAATGAAAATCTTAATAATAAATGGAATAATTTAGATTTAGTATTAGGTTACATAAATTGTAATGAAAAATCAAAAACATATTCAATTAAATTACATAACATTTATAAAACACATCAGTCATTAGGAGCGTTAACAAAGTTCAAATATGAGTCTAATAATACAATAATTACTCCATTTTATGACCGAGAAATTGAATCAATCAATTATAGCATTGTAATGTTAAATGCAGATATTTTAGACAACTGGATACCTATTTCAGGTTTTGATTTCAAATCAGATATTGAAAATAAATCATATGAAGTCAGTCAATATTATAAACAACCTAAAATAATAGAATTATTTAATAGTAAAGATTATGAAATCTATTTATTCTTTAGAGCAAAATCAGGTTTTAAAAAACGAAGAGAATCTTTTATCAATGAAAATGTATTTATAAATATAGAAACATCTAAACATTTTGAAATAAAAGAATTACCAAAAATAAAATCTACAATAGAAAGACTATTCAACCTTTTACTATTCGAATCGTTTTACTTTGAAAATACTGAAATTAG
>NZ_PJBS01000184.1 GCF_002836055.1 Psychroflexus sp. MES1-P1E | reverse complement strand
CATATTGGATGTTATATCAAATGTTAGCGTAAAAAAATAATAAATTTCAAGTTAAAATTTTTTAATTATTTCGATAATTGTCTGGTAATTGTTTGGCGATTTTTTAATAATTGCCAAACAATTGCCATCTCCTCGAATTATCCCTTACTTGCAAATCCCAGATCAATCAAGATCATATAGCGTTGGCCTATCGGCATGCCGTATGCTTAGTCATTATATGAAGTTATTTTCTCTTTAAAAATTCCATAATCTGAAAATTCGATTGATTTTACTTTATACTTAGGCTTAAAGACATGATGCATTTTTGAAACGAGACTATCATTAGCAAATTCTGAAAACATTAAATTTTTGATTTCTATAGCTATTATTTCTTTGTTAATATTCTGTCGGATTATAACATGTCCATTTTTCCTTTGTGCTGTCTTTATAAGCTAATTGTTTCTTACTTGTGTTAAAACTTAAATCATAAAAACAAAAGCTGTCTTTGGATTCTCTGAAATTTGAGAATTTATAAGGTATTAGACTATGATTTACCAATTCCGAAAATATTAATTTTTTAATTTCTACATCTATTCTTTGCTTGTTTGTATTCTGTTCCTTTTTTATTTTTATACTGTCTTTATGATGTGTTTTAAACTTATAATAGACATAATTTAAATCATAAAAACAAATACTGTCTTTGGTTTCCTTAAAATCAGAGAATTCATGACTTAAATGTTTACTATTTGCTTGTCTATAACCTTTCTATTGATAATATTTAGTTTTAATATTTATTCCTTGAATTTCTGATTCCTTTGACTTCGTTGGGATGTAAGTCTCTTTCGTTTTTTGCATTTCTTTATATGGAACATCATCAATCACAACAACTTCAATTAAATTTTTATGTGGTATTTCTATGAAATAATCTAGAATAATACTCTTCATTCCTTGAATTTTGAAAATCTTAGTAGTGTCTAAAATTGCATATCCAGCTTTATGTGTATCACGTCCTCCCCAAGCATCATATTTGTAAATAGCTTTCGAAGTTCCTTCTATTTTTTGTTCGTAAAGAGTAATGTCCCATTCTTCTTTTCCACAAGCGTAAAGTGAGATTAAAAGTCTAAAACAAAATATTTTAGCGATGTCTTTTCAATTTGTAAACTAGTGTTTTATTCTGATTAACATTTTTTCAATTATTTAAAAATTAATTACTTATATTTATTATTTTCAGATGCATTTTCTCTTTTCGAGGCCTAAAGATTACCTTAAAATAATTATTTTCCTTCCCGAAAAAAAGTAATTGTGCCTAACGTATGGATGAACAGCTAATTATGTTATCCACTTTATCTAAAGAATAAATTTAGTGTTTTTTTATTGTCTTAAAATTCTTAACATTAAAACATACTTTAATAAATAGTGAAATCTCGGAGGTAATTAATCTACCTCTCAAATCACAATATTAGAATACACTCAATTATAAATGCTTCAACACTACCCTAGTAACAATTGTAAATATGATGTTTTATAGCTTCTAATAGGCAAATCAATAGCTGATTAATGATTTTGCAATTATCTTGGATTGCTTCACCGTTGATAATAAAGTTGAAGGTTTCTGTTTGGTCTAGTCATAAAAAAAACACAACAAAAAAACTCAAAGAATCAGTTTTATGAATTCATGAGCCTAGACTATTAGTGTTTCAAATTAAAATAGAAAAGAGTTGTTTTTACCTCAGTTCTTTGTTGGCTTTTAGTGCTTTTCTTACTTCATTGTCACGATTACTTTTCCAACAGTTCTACCAATTTCAAGGTGTGAGTGAGCATCTCCCATTTTTTCAAAAGCAAATGTTTTAGAAATATGCGGTTTTATAGCTTCACTTTCCAGCATGTTTTTAAGAGTGTTCATATCATCTCCATTGGATTGCACCATAGTGAAAGAAACGTCAACATTGCGTTCTTTTGCTAATTTCAAAATCTCATCAGAGAAGTCAGCTGTTGGTAATGAAATAATTGTGCCTCCTTTTTTTGTAACTTTTATTGAATTGAGTAGAATATCTCCATTAAACATATCCAGCACAAAATCTACATCTGTAAGAATTTCTTCAAATTTTTGAGAATTGTAATCTATATGCTCGTCAGCACCAAGTGATAGTATAAAACTCTTATTTTTTGCAGAACTTGTAGAAATTACATAAGCACCTAATGATTTTGCAATCTGAATAGCAAAATGACCCACGCCACCAGAACCACCATGTATTAGTACGCGATCACCTTTCTTAACTCTTGGTTTTAATGTTTGTAGAGTAGTTAATGCAGCCAAAGTTGTAGCTGCTGCTTCATTAAAAGATATGTTTTTAGGGATTTTAGCCAATTGATTTTCAGGTGCTGCCACAAATTCTGCATAAGCCTTACCACTTCCAGGAAAGTTTATCATACCAAATACATTATCTCCAATTTCAAATTTTGTTACATTATTTCCAATAGCAACAATAGCTCCAGATATATCCCATCCTATAATAGCTGGGCGTTCTGCTCCATTTAATGAATTTAGGAAGTCTTCAAGAACTCTTACTTTAAAATCTACAGGATTAATACTTATTGCTTTTACTGAAATAAGAACTTCATTTTCTTTTATGTTTGGTTTTTCAATATCCTTAATTATAAAATTTTCTACACCGCCTGCTTGTTTTAATACTATCGCCTTCATTTTTTTTATTTTATATTTAAACTATTGTTTTTATAGTTGCAAAATTAAATAAAGTTTTTAGTTTGTAAGATAACGGTCAGAAAGGATAGTTTAAAATTTATTTAAAATAAGGAATTATGCATTTAATAAAAGGAAAAGAATATCCTTGACATTAAAGTGTTACCATGGCATTAATAGGCGGTAGGTGGAAAACGGTGATACTATTTCATTTTATAGAGAAGCCGTTGAGGTACAATGAAATTAGGAAAGGAATGCAAACTGTTGCGGAAAGAACACTCCGCCTGTAATTAAAAACTTTACAAGAAGGTAGGATTATTAAAGGAAAAGTGTTTTCTAAAAAACCACCTTTAAAAGTCGAATATTCTCTATCCGAATTTGGAAAAACACTGATTCCTCTTTTAACTTCTATAGCTAATGGGGGGATTATGTTACTACCAAATTTTTAAAACAATATTTTCTTAATAGATTTGCTTGTTGCTAAAAAGTCTTAACATTAAAATATACCTTAATAAATGGTGAAGTTTTAGAGGTAATTAATCTACCTCTAAAATCTAAATATTAGAATACACTCTATTATAAATGCTTCAACATTAGCTTAGTAACATTTATAAATATGATGTTTTATAGCTACTAATAGGCAAATTACCAATTGATTAATGGCCTGTAATGGTTTTACGATTACCTTGGGTTGGAGGCCCAACGGGTTTACAAAAACCCTTTGCTTCACCGTTGATTATAAAGTTGAAAGTTTCTGTTTTGCCTAGACAGGTAGAATAAAAACAAAAAAAAGGGCTCAGAGATTGAAAAATATGAACCTCTGAGCCTAGACTACTAATGCTTCAAATTAATGCAGAAAAGGCTTGTTTCCTGCCTCAGTTCTTTGCTCGTAGCATTATTTCAAGTTTACTTTTTCAAGTACTTGTTGTACTTTATCTTTATTTAGTGGTTTTTCTATATAATCTACCACACAGTTAAATTGGCTAGCCCGATCTTTGTCCTTTTGACGCATGGATGAGGTAAGTATGACCACTTTCATCTTCATGCACGAAGACTCTTTTACTGCTCGGTTAAGAAAAGAGAAGCCATCCATAACTGGCATATTAAGGTCTAAAAACACCAAGTCAGGACAGTTCTTTTTTTTTAGACTGTCTAAAGCTTGTTTGCCATCTGTGACTGCAGTAATAGCGTTAAAGCCCATTTTTGATAATACCATTTCTGATAAAAAAATTCCAATATCGTCATCGTCAACTAATAGTATACTTGTTTCAATTGTTGGTAGCATTAGTTTTAGTTTACTTGTTCCAGTGCTTGTCGCACTTTATATTAATTTAGTGGCTTTTCTATATAATCTACCAAATTGGCTGGCTTGATCTTTATCCTTTTGGCAAGTGAATGAGGCAAGTATTATCATGTTCATCTGCATGCACAAGAGTTCTTTTAATGCTCGGGCAAGAAAAGAAAAACCATCCATAACTGGCATATTAAGGTCTAAGAACACTAAGTTAAGACAATTCTCTTTTTTTAAATTGCCTAAGGCTTGTTTGTCATCTGTGACTGTGATAATAGCGTTAAAGTCCATTTTTGTTGATTCCATTTCTGATAAAAAATTTCCAATATCGTTATCATCCATTAATAATATCCTTGTCTTTATTATTAGCAACATTAATTCAAGTTTGCTTTTCCCAGTGCTTGTCTCACTTTATATTGATTTAATGGTTTTTCTATATAATCTACCACACAGTTAAATTGGT
>NZ_PJBS01000183.1 GCF_002836055.1 Psychroflexus sp. MES1-P1E | reverse complement strand
TTTGAAAAGAAAAAATATGGATTTGAACTTCTAATGGATTTACATAAATTTGAAACAAATCCTAATGCTTTTTTTGAACCCAATCCTCATACAACTAACTTTTTTGAAATTTTTATTTTCGAAAAGGCAAAAGGTTGTATTGAGTTAAATGGAAATACATTTAATGTTGAAAAAAATACGTTTTTTTTTATTTCTCCTTACCAAAAAAAGAGTTGTGAAATAGATGTTTCTGAAGTCAAAGGTTTTCATCTCGTTTTTCAAAATGATTTCTTATCAGATTTTTTTGAGGATAAACTTTTTGTATACAGGCTTCAATATTTTTACAATTCAAAGCATCCCCAATACTTACAATTGCAAAAAGTAGAATACGATAAAATTCAATTCATACTAAACGAAATTATATCAGAACTGAATAATTTCCAAAATGATAGCCTTCATATTATACGTTCTCTTTTGTATTTTTCTTTATCAAAATTGAACAGGCTGTTTTCAAAAAATTATAATCTTTCACCAGAAACACAAGCGGATTCAGTACTTTATAAATTTAAGGAAGCGCTAGAATTAAATATTCGAAAATTTCATTCTGTAGAAGCTTATTGTAAAATCCTAAACGTTTCTAGATACCAATTAAATGAAATTTTAAAAACATACTTAGGGAGTACTTCAATAGAGATCATTCATATTAGATTACTGCAAGAGATTAAAATGGAACTGCGGTATTCCAACAAAACGGTTTCTGAAATTGCAGATGTACTAAACTTTAGCGAAGCCAATAATATGACGCGCTTTTTCAATAGACATGAAAACGTAACGCCTAGTATATATCGTCGACATTACCAAAGTGATACTTATTCGTCTTAAAACGATACATTCTTGGCAAAAATAAAATGCAACCTTTGCTCTAAGTGAAAATTCACTAATGTTATGAAAAATTTATTCTATTTCAATTTGTCTATTATTTTAATGAGTTTGCAAATATCAAATGCACAAAATAATACGATTATTACTCCTATGAATTCTTTAAATTGGAAAGTCTACAAGGGAGAATCTACTTTCGAAACATTTGATAATAGAGAAACGCTTGTTTTAAATGGAAAAGTAATTTTAAAAAATATAAACTTCTCAAACGGAACTATAGAAGTTGATATGTATGCCAATGAATCTAGAAGTTTTGCGGGAATTATATTCAGAAAGCAAGAAAAAACAATGGAGGAAGTTTATATGAGACTTCATAAAACCAATCAAGCTGATGCCTTACAATACGCACCAATTTATAATGATGAATCAAACTGGCAATTGTATAGAGAACACCAAGCAAATGTTACTTTTAAAGATAAAGGCTGGAATACTTTACGTATTGAAGTAAACAATAATAAAGCTGCTGTTTATGTGAATAATGAAAAGGTACTTAAGATCGATAACCTTCGAACGACACTCTCTAAGGGAGAAATAGGGCTATTTTCGTTGTTTACTAATCGATTTTCGAATTTTAGATTAACCAATAAAGAAGCTGTGAATGTAACAAAAACGGAAACGCAGACCAATATAGATTTCAGCATTATATCGAAGTGGAATATCACAAAAGCATTCCCATATACTGAACACAAACTGAACTTTAACAATTTTTCAAAAGAAGAATATAATAAGGTAACTACTGAAAAATCAGGTTTATTACCGTTCTCTAAATATATAGAAAAGCCATCTGCTGGCAATTTCGAACAAAACAAAGAAGTTTATGCTGTGGCTTCCACTGTTATTGAATCGAACAAAAATCAAGTAAAGTCATTCTCATTTGATTACAGCGATAAAATAATGGTGTATCTCAACGGAAAAGAAATTTTTAAAGGTAATAATGCATTTAGATCTAAAGGAAAACAATACCAAGGTCATTTAGATATAAATGCGAACACATTATTTGTAAACCTAAAAAAAGGCAAAAACACACTTCATTGTGTTGTTATCGACAAAGCATATGGATGGGGCTTATTGGGAAAATTAGAATAATACATTTTATAACAAATAATTATTGTTCGTTCTATGTTTACCTGAAAAACAGGAAAGTTTTTTCACTAGTTTATTTTCTTTTTTGACTTCTTACGAACCACACGCGGAAAAATCTATCAAATAACCAAAACGACCGATTTTTACAAATTCCAATTATTCCTAGTAAGTAACTTTGTGGTATTGCTTGTATCTATGAAAAAATAGAAGTGCACTAAACAAATAAAAAAAAACAGTTTGGTCGGGTGATTTCATGAGATCATTAGTATTAACCTACTAGAATTTTCTTGAAAAGTAATTATTTGACATAGGTCAAAAGTTTCCAGTAACAAACCCTTTAATTTAGGAAAGAAATAAAAATGAAAACAGCAAATTACATATTAGTAATTGCAATTATTTAGTTGCCAGTTGAGAAGCCTTAAGCCGATTAATTCGTAAAATAAAGGACTTCAGAGTGTGATATTTGTCACAAATTATTAGTGACAATAGTCCTGTGGTATGTTCTATTGTTTATAGAATTTTGTGTTAAAATAAATTAGAAAAAACAATAATAAAAACAGCAAGTTTCAGCTATAAAAAGACTATTCACACGCTCCATAACACACACAGGGTCTTTGAACATTTTTAAAAAACTTCAAAATAAAAACGTTGTCATATGACAACTTTTATATTTTGAAGTTACCTCAACTTTGTGTTAACGTTAATATCGTTTTATGTAGTCGACAATTTTTTGATGATTTCATTGAAAATAAAATATTTCAAGTTGAAAATACAGGGAAACATGATCATCTCAAGTAATTTCCACATAAAATAAGATAACGCAAACAGTTAAAATTAAATATAATTAGAGTTAAACAAAATATTATAAGTTGATTAATAGTGCCAATGACATTTTTACTCTGTGTTAACACAGCTTTAGTACAGGGTAATATGTCTAAAATGGTCATGGGCTCAATTAAAACTATCACTAATGATTCAATTTTAGAGACCCAGATTATTCCTGTTTATGATGATTTATCTAAAAATGAAGAGTATTAGGAAAATAATGGAACAGATTTTTCTTATGAATATATGATGTTTAGAGATTTAAACTAAGTGCACGTAATCTTTTTGATTGGGTTTTTTAAATTAAAAGATAAACCAAAATAAAAAGTTTTGGTTAAGTAGAATCTAGTGGGAGGGATGTGCATTGTCTAATTTGATACAAACTTGAAGTATAAGTAATGAAGAACTTTAAGCATGTGAACATTGGATAACAACCCACAGATTACTTTTTATTGCTGATTATCTTTATTTCTCTTCACAACAGCATTTCCGTCACTAGGTATCTTAAGTTGAGCTACTTTATAAAAATATTTTTCATATAGCACTTAGCTTGTTCCTGTATTCAAATAAATAATTATGACCTACTCTCAACAAGAGCCTAATGATTTTCTGAAACAGTACATAGGATGTTTTTGGTGGTTAGACAACGATTCATCAGAAAATCTTAATTACACCATTTTACCTGATGGTTTTTTTGATGTTATCGTTCGCTTTGATAATTACAATTACCAAAGTACCGAACTAACAGGACTCTATACAAAAGAGGTTAAAGTGTTAATTCTTCCAAACCATCAACTTTTTGGAATACAATTCAAATTACCAGCTGCGGAATATGTATTCTACGAAAGTATTGCTCCGTTGTTAAACTCAGAAAAAAAGCTACCCGACACCTTTTTGAATCTAAATTCATTTGACTTTTCAGAAAACTCAGACACGACCGATAGGTTAAGTTCAATAATAAGTCAAGAAGTCAATAAAGAAAATAATCTAGACGATCGAAAACTTCATCTATTTAAGTTGTTGAGTCAAACTAAGGGTAATGAAAGGGTGAGTTTTTATATTGATAAATTATTTTGGTCTGGCAGGCAAATCAACAGATATTTTAATAAAATGTTCGGGCTTTCATTAAAAAGCTATTGTAATATATTACGGTTTTCGGCATCATTTAAAGACCTCAAAAGAGGAGATTTAATGTCTAATCAAAATTATTATGACAGATCTCATTTTAATAAAGAAATAAAAAAGTATTCCAACAATACTCCAAAAAGTCTATCAAATAACCAAAACGACCGATTTTTACAAATTTCTATCATACCTAATATGTAGCTTTGTGCTAGTACTAAGTATAATATCTATGAACAATGATGTGGTTGCATGCCATTTGTTTCTGGTAATGTTAGGGACATGAAGCATCTGATGGCAATAACACTAATTTTACTATAAAAGGTAAAACAGCGTTAAGCCTTAAAGCATAACATTATAAAGTTAAAGAGTAATTACTTGATATATGTCAAGAGTTTAGAATTAAAAACACAGTAGGTTTGATAAACCCAAAAAATAATTTGTAACATTTTAGTCTAAATAAAAAAAGATAAACAACTCTAAAAACATAAAAGCTACAGGGA
>NZ_PJBS01000182.1 GCF_002836055.1 Psychroflexus sp. MES1-P1E | reverse complement strand
GCGACATTATAAATTTAATTTGGTATTAAGGTGTTGTGTGTTGCTTGGTCTCTAGAATTTCACTTTTCACAGGTATACCCGCTATTTGCTGGTGAGCGTTGTTACCTGCTGGCTTTATCCTGCAACCTTGCTGGCGTTGGCGCTAAAGCTCTTTTAAATTTGTGAGGCACGAGCAAACTTAAAATATGCTTGAACTTGCGTTGGCTATTTACGCTATCTCATATAAACACTGTTGAAATTCAATAACTAAGTTGCTAACCCACCATCCCATTCACAAAGACCTCTACATATTCTTTCATTTTATCCAAAATGCGCTCTCCTATATCTCGAGCTTTTAAAATACTGGGCCTACTGTCCAAGCATTTAAAAACAGCATCTCTAATCGGTTCTTGACCACTATAAATATAGGCATCAATAAGCGCTTTAAATTGGGCTTTATCTAAGTGTTCTTCTTCACAAATCTTCCCTAAGGCCAATACCTTTTCATCTTGCCAATAGTGCTCAAACTCTTCTTCTATAGCATCTTCATCTAAAATAAAAGGAAGGTTTTCTTCAATGAATTTCTCAATCAATTCTCGCTTACTACGCAACTTGATATCCCCTCCTAACAAATCAATAATGGCTTTTTTCTTAGCTGCCATATCTGAAGGTTTTTCTCCTTTCATTTTAGCCAATAGCTTAATAATATAAGCCACATTGATGCGATCTCTATGAATCAATTCTAACTCAAAATCAATATCGTCTAGAATAGAAATCTTTTCTTTTTGAACTTCTTTTTTTACCTTTTCGTAAATATCCAGGTACTTGCCTTTATAATCTTCAAACTCTTGAGCACTTAATGGTAAATCTTCCCAATCAAAATCGGTATACGATTGTAACACATTGAGGTGACGCATCAATCTTCTAAAGGCTTGCACAAAAGCCGCCTCCTCCTCTTCACTCTCTAGATCGTTTACACTTTGGTAGGTGGGTACTATTTCTTTTAAGCCTTTAAATGCCTCATCAAACTTCTTAGTGATGTCCTCATATTCAGGCATCACGACAACTTCTATAGCCTCTTTGTTAGAAAACAAAGTAATGGCATCATCAGTTGCTTTTTTAAGGTTGCGGAAGCACAAAATATTTCCTTGCGACTTCTGTTCTCCTAATATTCTATTGGTACGAGAAAAGGCTTGTATTAAACCGTGTTGCTTTAAGTTCTTGTCTACATATAAGGTATTTACCTTTTTGGCATCAAAACCAGTCAACATCATGTTCACCACAATAACAATGTCTAATCGATCTTTTTCATCATTGAAGTTCTGCTTCTCTCTTTCTTTTAAACGCTTGCTAATGTCTTTAAAATAGCCCTCAAACAACTTGCTATCCTTAGTGGTATAGCTGGTGTTATACATCAAGTTGTAATCTGCAATAAAGCCTTCTAGCTTATCTCTTGTATGACTGGATTGATAGGTAAGCTCAGGTTCTGCAGCCTTTTTAAAATAATCTTCAGGGATATAATCCTGAGCTTCTTTACCATCTTCATTAGCGCCATACGTAAATATGGTGGCGATGCGTAAATCGTGCTCGCCTGCTAATTTCTTTTGTTGAAACAACTCATAATAAGCGATTGCTGCATCTATACTGCTTACCGCAAATAAAGCGGAGTACTCCTTATTAAATGTTTTTCGGTTGTGGTTGGCAATAATGTAATTGGCTACGCCTTCAAGGTACTTCGGGTCATTAAAAACTTCTTCTTTATTGATGTCCTCCACCATTAAGTCAAACTGTGGTTTGTTTTTGTGTTTGAAAACACTGTAGTATTCAATACCAAACTTCAATACGTTTTCATCGCGTATAGCATCGGTAATTACATAGTTGTGCAAACAGTTCCCAAACAAATCTTTGGTGGTGCGTTTTCCTAAATCGTTTTTAGAAGCATTGTCTGCAAAGATGGGTGTCCCCGTAAAACCGAAGAGTTGGCTTTGGGTAAAAAACTCGGTGATTCTGCCATGAGTTTCTCCAAATTGAGAACGGTGACATTCATCAAAAATAAAAACAAAGCGCTCATTTTTAAGGTGTTCTAATTGCTTACGGTACTGGCCTGAAATGGCGTTGTTAAGTTTCTGTATAGTGGTAATGATAAGGTCGGAATCTTTTGCAACTCCCTTTTTATCTTTAAATTTCCCTAAAAACTGATGGACCAAAGAGTTGGTGTTGGTTGTAGAATCTACACTTCCATCCTTAAAAGAATTGAACTCTTGCATGGTTTGGTAATCCAAATCTTTACGATCTACCACAAAAACCACTTTATACACCTCTGGCAAATCCATTAGAATTTGACTGGTTTTAAAAGACGTTAAGGTTTTGCCCGAACCTGTGGTGTGCCAGATATAGGCATTGTCTGTATTGGTTTTTACGTGTTTAATGAGCGCCTCGGTAGCGAAGTACTGGTAGGGGCGCAGCACCATTAATATTTTATGCGTTTCATTAATGACAATATAATTGGCGATCATTTTACCCAAATGGTCTGGGTTTAAAAATGCAGCTGCAAACTCGTCTAATTCTGTAATGTTTTTATTGGTAGCATCTGCCCAGTAAAAGGTTTGCTTGGGTGATTGCAACTCATTATTGGCTAAATACTTGGTGTTACCACCATTGCTAATCACAAACAACTGTACGTATTGAAACAAACCATGGTTACTCCAAAAGGAATGTTTTTGATACCTATTAATTTGTTTAAAAGCTTCTTTTGTTTCTACCCCTCTGCGTTTGAGTTCTATTTGCACCAGTGGCAACCCATTGACGAGTAAGGTAACATCATACCGGTTTTTAAAAGAGCCTTCTAGCGTAACTTGATTGGTGACTTGAAACAAATTGTTACTCCAGTTCTCGGTATCGAAGAAACGAACGTAGACTATCTCTCCGTTGTCTTGGGTAAAGCTAAAGCGATCTCTAAGGGTTTTGGCTTTTTCAAACACATTGCCTTTTGCTAAATGATTGAGGATGCCATCAAACTCTTTATCGGTATACCTAGTTTTATTAAAGGCTTCTAATTGAGATTTCAAATTTGATACCAAAGCATCGCCATCTAGTACTTTAACAGAGGCATAGCCTAAGCCAATTAATTGTTGGATTAAGTTGTTCTCTAAGATGGCTTCGGATTGGTGACTCATAGTCTACTTATCTTCTTTTAAATAATTTTAACTCTAGTTGCGCTGTTGACACTATTTTTAGTGAGCGCGCATGGTTTATTACTTTACTGTAATGTATTTCATCCTTGAACTGAGTCCAGGAAAGTAATTCTAATTTAGGCACCCCTCTAAGCTTAGCTTGCTCATTTAATTTTTGCTGTATAATTCTATCTACAGGAAAGTGCGGTGGTTCTGCAATGTTACCCAAACACCACTGGTATTTTAAATATAGATTCAACATTTTTTGAGCAATACCAAAGTTAATTTGCCCACCATTAAATAGTTCTGAAAAATGGCTGGAGTATTCACTAACCTCTTTAATCTTGTTTATATGTTGTTCATCAGAAACATTACCTTTTTTATATTGAGGTAACATATTGTCAATTAACCCAGACATTTTGTTTTAAAGTGTCTTTTTATATCTTCTGAAGCGCTCTCAACATAAGCATAAGCCCTTTGAAAAGAAGCCCCGAAGGTGAGCGTCCAAATTTCTTTATTTATAAAATCTTCTTTCATAGGCTATCTGAATTTTCTAAATGCTTGAACTGTTTGATAAATACCATAACCAACAGCAATCCTGCCCAAAAAGTCAAATACATATGGTATACCAAAAAATGGATTTAATTCATCAATGTAATTTATACTATGTACTGGATTTAGGAAATTTATTAATTGTTTTATTGTATTTCCGATAACATTAAAATCTAATTCACAATCCCAGCAAACACTATTCCAGAACACACGAGTAGTGCCAAATGTTAATATCAAAAAGATCACTGCAACAATAAAAGTAAACCCAATACCTCTAAGCCACGAACCTTTATGTTTGTTTGATGAATTGTTTAGTGCAAACATAAAAGCGTCTTGGTTATTAAACCACTTTTTGTTATGCTCTACTAACTGCTGTTGATAGGCCTGCTTTTCAAGACTATTGTATTTGAAAGCATCTATATTATTGCCCTCTTTTTCTAATTGGTTTTTAATTATTCTAAACGTTTCTCTTTTGTTTAACGTTGGTATTTTACCACTTCCTGTTACACTTATATCATATCTTTTTCTTGAATTACCAGTTTTAAAATGGCGCTCCTCTTGAATGTCAATTTTTTCTGGAAAAAAGTTTTCTATTTTGGTTTCAAAAAAAGTTAGATATTTATTAATAGTGGCAATTGACAAATCCAAACCATTATCAAAAACAACTCTATTAAAAATGCCTAATCCTGAAAACTTTGAATATGAAAATAAGAGGTTTTCATGAAAATTAGATGCAGTTAAATTGATGTTTTTTTCAAATTGAACCTTATAAAAAAAGACTAATTCA